>DASTDT010000121.1:0-16795 GCA_035710225.1 Sphingomicrobium sp. | reverse complement strand
GTTGCGTTGCTCGCCAACACGCTTGCGACGGGCGCGATCTTGTTCGTCCTGATCGCGATGCTGGCGCCGGTCAGCGGGGCACATTTCAACCCGGCGGTGAGCGGGGTGATGGCGGCGCGCGGAGCGATCCCATGGCGCGAGGCGGGGCTTTACCTGGTCGCGCAGCTCGCTGGCGGCCTGCTCGGCGCGTTTGCGGTGCACCTGATGTTCGACCTTCCGATCCTGCAATATTCCGCGAAGGCGCGCGCCGGCATCGGCCAGTGGACCGGCGAGCTGGTGGCGACCTTCGGCCTTGTCCTGACCATCATCGGCACCGTTCGCCACCGGCCCGAATGGGTCGCGCCGTCGGTCGCGCTCTACATCGTCGCGGCCTATTGGTTCACCAGCTCGACCAGCTTCGCCAACCCGGCCATCACGGTAGTGCGCTCGCTCAGCGACAGCTTCGCCGGGATCGCGCCGGCCGACGTGCCGGCGTTCATCGCGGCGCAGGCGATGGGCGCGGCGTTGGGGGCACTGATCGGCGGGCGTCTGTTCCCAAGATGAACGGCGCCCGCCGAACGCATTCACAACCGATGCATCCCTCTGGGCCCACAACCGTTGAACTACCGAGACGCCGGTACCTCCCGCGTCAATCCTAGGAACGTTCCATGACAATCTCGAAAATGCTCTTCGCCGGTTCGGCCGGCGTGGCGATGCTCGCGGCCGCGGCTCCGGCCGCCGCCCAATACGGCTATCCCAGCCAGGGCACCAACGGCGGCAATGTCGTCAGCTCGATCATCAACTCGGTGCTCGGCGGAGGCCGCTACGGCACCTACGGCCAGGGCAACGACCGAATCGCCGTCGACCAGTGCGCCCGCGCTGCCGAGATTCGCGCGAACTCCTATGCGCCCAACGCATATGGCCAGCAGGGTTACGGCCAGCAGGGCTATGGCTATCAGAACAACGACCCGCGCTACGGCCAGCAGGCCTATGGCCAGGCCGGCGCATCGCGCGTGGTCGCGGTCACCCGCGTCGAGCGTCGCTCGAACGGGCTTCGCGTAAGCGGCCTGCTCGACACCAACCACGGCTATGACAATCGCGGTTACGGCGCCCAGAACGCGCCGGGCTACGGCTATCCCGGCCAGGCCTATGGCGACCCGCGCTACCCGCAGCAGGGCTACGCCCAGAACGGCGACCCGCGCTATGGCGGTTGGAACAACCAGGGCTACGCCAATGCCGCGCAGTTCGCCGAATTGCGCTTCAATTGCCGGGTCGATGCCCGCGGCCAGATCACGCGGCTGACGGTCGAGCGCAACAACCAGTATCGCCGCAACTACTAAGCGGTTTGTGATGCGTTAGAAGGAGCGCGCTGCCGGGACACCGGCGGCGCGCTTTTTCATGTGCGGGGTCACTCGATGGTGACGAAGCTGTCGAGAACGCGCTTGTGGCCCGCCTTTTCGAAGTCGATCTCGAGCTTGTTTCCCTCGATTGCGGTGATCGCGCCGTAGCCGAACTTGCCATGGAACACGCGCATTCCCAGCGCCAGGTCGTCGCGGCCCTTGTTGCCCAGCGAAACGGCCGAGGCCCGCGCTTCGATTACCCGCTGGGGCTGCGCGTTGAACCGTCCCTGCGCGCGCTGCCAGCCGGCGCCGCGTGTGGAGGCGCGGTCGGAACGGGCCGCGGCGAGGTGGGCGAACGGATCGCCCTGTTCGCTCCACTGCGCGCGCCACAGGCTTTCGCCGCCGGTCATCGTCGTCTCGCTGTCGACATGCTCCTCAGGAAGCTCGCCGACAAATCGCGACGGGATCGAGCTGGTCCACTGGCCGTAGATTCGGCGGTTGGCGGCGTGGATTACGAACGCGCGGTCGCGGGCGCGGGTGAGGGCGACATAGGCGAGGCGGCGTTCTTCCTCGAGGCTCGCGAGCCCGCCCTCGTCTAGCGCGCGCTGCGACGGGAACACGCCTTCCTCCCAGCCGGCCAGAAAGACGAGCGGGAATTCTAGGCCCTTGGCGGCGTGGATGGTCATGATCGTGACTTGGTCGCCGCCGCCCCGGCTGTCATTGTCCATCACCAGCGACACGTGCTCGAGGAATGCGCCGAGCGAGTCATAGTCCTCCATCGCGCGCGTGAGCTCGGTGAGGTTCTCCAAGCGGCCGGCCGCCTCGGCGCTGCGCTCGGCCTGGAGCATGGCGGTATAGCCCGATTCCTCGAGGATGATGCGCGCCAGTTCCGGATGGGGAAGCCCGCGTTCGTCGGTTTCTTCCACCGGCGCAGCCATCGTCCTCCAGCGTGCAACGTCGGCGACGAAGCGGGCAAGGCTGTTGCGGGCCGCGGAGCGAAGCTCGTCGCTGTCGAGCAATTGCGCGGCGGCGAGCAGCAGGGGCTGGCCGGTGCGGCGGGCGAAATCGTGGATGGTGGCGAGCGCCTTGTCGCCGAGCCCGCGCTTGGGCTGGTTGACGATGCGGTCGAAGGCGAGGTCGTCGGCGGGCTGGGCGACGAGCCGAAGATAGGCCAGCGCATCGCGGATCTCGGCGCGCTCGTAGAAGCGGAAGCCGCCGACGATTTGATAGGCCAGGCCGATGGCGATGAAGCGTTCCTCGAATTCGCGGGTTTGGAACTGGGCGCGAACGAGGATCGCGCAGTCATTCAGGCTGCCGCCGCGGCGGACGTGGGCCTCGATCTCCTCGCCGACCCGGCGCGCTTCCTCCGGTCCGTCCCACACGCCGATGACCTTGACCTTGTCGCCGGCGTCGGCGGCGGTCCACAGCGTCTTGCCGAGGCGACCGGAGTTGTTGGCGATTAGGCCGCCGGCGGCGCCGAGGATGTGCGGGGTCGAACGGTAATTCTGCTCGAGCCGGATCACCTTCGCGCCGGGAAAGTCGGTCTCGAAGCGCAGGATGTTGGCGACTTCCGCGCCCCGCCAGGAATAGATCGACTGGTCGTCGTCGCCGACCACGCAGATGTTCCGGCGCGGCTCGGCAAGCAGGCGCAGCCACTCGTACTGGCTGGCGTTGGTGTCCTGATATTCGTCGACGAGGATGTAGCGAAAACGCTCCCGATAGGCGTCGAGCACGTCGCCGTGCGCCTTGAAGATGGTCAGCATATGCAGAAGCAGGTCGCCGAAATCGCAGGCGTTGAGCGTGCGCAGGCGATCCTGGTAGGCGGCGTAGAGCTCCTGACCACGGCCGTTGGCGAAGGCTTCGGACTCTGCCGCGCCGATCTGATTCGGGGTCCAGCCGCGGTTCTTCCAACGATCGATCAGCCCGGCCAGCTGGCGCGCCGGCCAGCGCTTCTCGTCGATATTGGCGGCGAGGATCTGCTGCTTCAGCAGCCGCAGCTGGTCGTCGGTATCGAGGATCGTGAAGTTGGACCGAAGGCCGACCAGCTCGGCATGGCTCCGAAGCATTCGTGCCGCGACCGAGTGGAACGTTCCGAGCCAAGGCATTCCCTCGATCGCCCCGCCGCTGATCTGGCTCACCCGCTCGCGCATTTCGCGCGCCGCCTTGTTGGTGAAGGTGACGGCGAGGATTTGGCTCGGCCAGGCCAGGCGGCTGGCGATGATGTGGGCGAGGCGCGCGGTCAGCGCGGCGGTCTTGCCCGTTCCGGCGCCGGCCAACATCAGTACCGGGCCGTCGGTAGTCAGAACCGCCTCGCGCTGCGGGGGGTTCAGGCCCTGAAGGTAGGCAGGATCGGGGATCGCGGGGGATTCGGACACATGCGAACGATTAGGGAACGGGTCCCCGCTCGGCAATGGCCGGGATCGGCCGGCGACCTTTTGCGGGCCGCCGACCGAACACGTCGGATTACGCCTCGAGGCCGTGCTTGAGGCTGCTCATCCGGTCATGGCCTTCGCGCACTGACTGGTAAGCGCGCTCGACCGCGGAGCGGCTCTCGCCGGCGAGGCCGTCGCTGCCCAGCGCCGCTTCGAACTTCTCCTTGAGATAGTCCTCGCCGCGCTCGACTTCGTTGAGGATCGCCTTGTCGTCGCGGCCGGTGACGGCCGCCTTGAGGTCGAGCCACGTCTGGTGGAGGCCGCCGAGGGTCGAGCCATCCTGGTCAGGCTCGCCGCCGAGGCGACGGACTTCTGCCTGGAGCTCGGCCGCGGCGCGCGAGCGCTGGTCGGCGAACTGGGTGAACAGCTCACGGAATTCGCTCGACTCGACATGCTCGGCGGCGTCGCGATAGCCGTTGACGCTGTCGTTGATGGTCGAGGTGAGGGTCTTCAAGGTGACGAGGTCGTCGTTCTGACCGATCATGGATTGGCTCCTTGCGTGGATTGGTAATGGGCGTTCAACGCGCGGACTCGCAGAAGGGTGCGCCGAAGCGGACGTTCGCGTTCTTTGCCGGATGAGGCTGCGCAGGGTGATTGCGCGGATTCACATAAGTTATGCGCCATATCCCCGTTATCCACAGGCATGGAGCCAAAGATTCCGCTTTGCGCGACTCGCAAACCCGAGTCAGGTTCCAGTGGTGATCGGGACGGATGTCCCCGTCTCACCGGAGCGCCGGCAACGGCAGGAAGGTGAGGAGAGGATGGAAGGACCGATCTCCGCCGGCAGGCGATGGAAGCCCCGGTTCGAAGCCGAACTGCTCTTCGGAGCGATGACGCAGCGAACCATCCGGGCTTTCCGGACCAGCCGGTCAGAGGCGCCGGAAGAGTTGGTCCCGGCTATCGCGAGGGCGGTTTCCCCCCAGGGAATCAAGCCACGTGAGAGGGGACCGGCCCAAGAAGGCCGCTGAACACCAGGGCGCTGGGAAGGTCTTCGGACCGGAACAGCGAAGCGGACCGGAAGCCGCCGGTCGTCCTTCGGGACGGACGGGTGCGGAAGGAAGGTGAGGCACCTTCGGGAGCCACTCTGGGGGGATGCGAACCTGAGCTGGTGCGCCAGGATCGAGGAGCGGGAGGCCTTCGGGCAGCCAAGCTGACGAACACCGGCAAATCCTGTCTCGGCGCAGGAGAGGGCTGGCGGAAGCGCCGGCCCTCTTACTGTATGGGGGTTCGGAAGGCCGGTCGGATAGTACGAGTGTCCGGCTCCCGCGTGCCGCCGATGACCGGTAAGGGCGGCGCCCGAAGGCGCCGCCGCTGCGTGATCGAGCCGCTAGTCGGCCAATCCGGCCGGCACCTTGCCGCCGTTCTGAGCCAGCCTGCGCATCACTTCCTTGTGCAGCCAGATGTTCATCTCGGCGCTGCCGTCCTTGTCGCCGGTATAACCCAGCTCGGTCGCCAGCTCCTTGCGATTGTCGAGGCTCGAATCGATGTCGAGCAGCTTCATCAGATCGACGATCGAACTGCGCCAGTTTAGGTCGGGATTGCCCTTTTCAGCCAGCTTGGCCTCGAGCACCTGCTCGACATCGACCGATTGCCCGGTGGCGACCGGAGCGGTGGCTGTTCCGGCGCCCGGACCGTCGAGCATGCCACGGTCGCGCAGGTCGTCGATGGTGGTTTCCTGTTTCCTCCCCGGAAGGATCTTGTCGCGGATCTTGTCCCACAGGCTCATGTCGGCTCTCCCTTGAATCATCGCGGCACCGTGCCGTCCGATTGTGAAGTTACAACGCGCGGGCGGCGCCGCGCGGTTCCGTCACTTGCCCCGGCCGGCGGTCAGTGGACGATAATCGACGTCGAGGCGCCGAGCAGGGCATGGGCGAAGCGGGTGCACTTCACCTTGTAGAGCCCGCGCCGCGGAACCAGCGTGACGTGCGCGCGCTGCCCGGGACGAAGAGTGATCTTCCCGCCCGGAACCGGACTTCGAAGCTTCGACCAATAGAAGAATTCGGGTGCGGTAAAGTCGTGGGTTTCGCCCGACTGGTTGGCGATCGTCAGCCGCACCGGCACGCCACCCGACAGATGGATTGGCGCGGGCGAGAACTTGTGGCTGGTGAGCACGATCGACACGCGTGTCGCCTGGGCGGCGGCAGGAGCGGACAACGAAGTCCACACCAGCGCGGCGGCGATCGGCGCGAAAATTCTGGTCACGAGCATATGCCTCCCCTGGACGTGCTCACAACGAAAAGCGACCGCTTCTGTTTCCGGCAAGACGGTTTCGCGTGCCTCTGTGCATACGATCTTCGCGACGCGGCGATCCGTTCAACGGTTGCTGCAACGACGACAGGCGGACCGCTAGTCACGCACGGCCCACGCGGCTAGCAGAGGGTCATGACCGACACACAGAAGGCGCGCGGACCGTTCGCGAGCAACGGCTGGTGGATACTGGCGGCGCTGGCGCTGGGCATTGCCGCGGGCGTGGCTACTTCCGCGCTGGGCGACGGCTGGCGTGACCCGGCGGTCCGGTGGGCGGGAGCGATCGGCGGCATCTGGCTCGACGCATTGAAGGTCACCGTCGTCCCGTTGATCGTCGCATTGCTGATCAGCGGCATCGTCGGCGGTGCCAAGGCGGCGGCTGGGAGCCGGGCGGCCGGACGATCCATCCTGTGGTTCGTGGTGGTGCTGACCCTGTCTGCCGCGTTCGGCGGCCTGCTGATGCCGCTCCTGCTTGGCCTCTTCCCGCTGCCTGCCGAGGCGGCCGAGGCGCTTCGCGCCGGGCTCGCCGGGGTCGATAAGGCAGCGACGGCGGCATCGGTGCCGAGCGCGCTCGACTTCGCCCGCTCGATCGTGCCGTCGAACGTGCTCGCCGCCGCGGTCAACGACCAGATCCTGCCGCTGACTTTGTTCACCGCCGCCTTTGCGGTGGCGATCACGCGCATCGACAAGTCGCGCCGCGACGACCTCGTCGGTTTCTTCCAGGGCATCGAGCAGGCGATGCTGGTGATGATCGGCTGGGTGCTGTGGATTGCGCCGGCTGGCGTGTTCGGCCTTGCCTTCGCGCTCGGCGCCGGCACCGGCGCGGCCGCGTTCGGGGCGATCCTCCATTACGTCGTACTGGTGATGATGGTCGGGCTCGGGGTGACGGCGGCGGGCTATGTCATCGCCATCGTCTTCGCGCGCTGGAGCCCGGGCGACTTCGCGCGGGCGATGATCCCGCCGCAGGCGGTCGCCATCTCCACCCAGTCGAGCCTCGCCTCCTTGCCGGCGATGGTCGGCGCGGCGCGGCGGCTTGGGGTTCCGGAATCGAACAGCGACGTCACCCTGCCGCTGGCGGTGGCGCTGTTCCGCGCCACCGGGCCGGCGATGAACATGGCGGTGGCGGTCTATGTCGCCTACTGGCTGGGGATCGAGCTCGCCGCCTGGCAGATATTCGCCGGGATCGCGATGGCCTCCATCGCCAGTTATTGGGCGGTGAGCCTGCCTGGCCAGATGAGCTTCGTCACCTCGATTGCGCCGATCGCGCTGGCGATGGGGCTGCCGGTTGAGCCGCTGGCGATCCTGATTGCGGTCGAAACCTTCCCCGACATCGTTCGAACACTCGGCAACGTCACGATGGACGTGGCGGTGACCGGGGCGGTGGCGCGCAAGGGGCCTTCCGAAAATTAACGCTGGCTGACCACCGTTCGTCGATTGATGGCGCGTTTCCGCGCGTTCGTCGCTGCGCCGTAATGATCGCCGACGCGAGCGGGCCGTTCGTCGAGCGCGGCACCGTGCCAGGGCCGTCGCGGCGTAGATGGAAAGGGCGACGCGAGGGGCCCTTCCGGCCACCCACATCTCCCGACCGGAAGGGCCCTGGACGTCGGCTAACCAGGAGACGGATCATGAAACTGATCATTGCACTGGCCGCCGTCCTGACCTCGGCGGCCTTGACTGTTCCGACCGTGAGCGGGTCCGCGGCGACGCCCGAGGTACTCGTCGCATCGGCCGGCGCGGGCGACTCCCAACGCGCCTGAACCGGCACGCCGGCCGCAGCCTTGCCCCCAGGGTTAGCGGCCGGCGATTGCCTTCACCCGGTCGCTGTACAGGCGGCCGACCGGCTGCTCCGTCTGATCGTTGAGCAGCGCTACCCACCGCCCCGACGGATTGCGCGAAAAACCGCGGATGAAATCGCGGCGGACGATTGCCGAGCGATGGAGCCGGACGAACATGCCCGGGTCCAGTTGCTCTTCCAGCGATGCCATGGAGTGATGGATCAGCCAGCTTCGGGCGCCGACGTGGAGGCGCATGTAGTCGCGCTCGGCCGACACCCGGTCGACGTCGCTAACGGCGATCCGCACCAGACCGGTTCGGTCCGAAGCCCAGAATTCTTGAAGAAAGGCACCCTCGCCCGCGGGCTGCTCGTCCTGCCCATCGAGGTCGCGGTGCCGAATGTGCGTTCGAGCGCGCTCGATCGCCTCGGCCAGGCGATCGGGAACGATCGGCTTCATCAAATAATCGACCGCCGCGACATCGAAGGCAGCGACCGCGAACTGGTCGAAGGCCGTGACGAATATGACCACCGGCGACGGCCTCGAGCGAGCCAGCTCGCGCGCCACCTCGATCCCGTCGAGGCCGGGCATGGCGATGTCGAGCAGCATCAGGTCGGGCGAAAGGGCGGCCGCCATGCGCACGGCGGCGTCGCCGTCGCTGGCGGTTCCGACCAGGTCGATTCCCTCGTTCCTGGCAAGCAGCAGCTGGAGCCTTTCGGCGGCCAGCGGTTCATCGTCGGCGATCAGGACCTTTAGTGTCGGCTCATCCATTCTCGATTTCCAGCGGCAAGACCAGTTCGGCCTCATAACCGCCATTGTCGCGCGGGCCAAAGCGCGAAGTCGCAGAAGCTCCGTAGCGCGCCTCGAGCCGCTGGCGCACGTTTCGCAATCCGACGCCCGTGCCATGGTCGCCATCGCCGAGCGGCTTGCCGCCGCTGTCGGTGACGGTCAGCGCCAGCTTGCCGTCGGCGGTCTTGCGCGCAGCGACCTTGACGGTCACCTGGCCCTTCGAGCGCGAGACTCCATATTTGATCGCGTTCTCGACCAACGGCTGCAGGATGAGGGCGGGCAGGCGCGCCCTCTGCAATTCCTCGGGCACGTCGATCTCGACCTTCAGCCGGGTCGGGAAGCGCACCATCTCGATGTCGAGGTACAGGCGCTGGAGTTCGATCTCCTCGGCCAGCGTAACCTCCGCATTGGGATCGAGCGACAGGCTGGTGCGGAAGAAGGTCGACATCGCCAGCAGCATTTCTTCGGCGCGGTCGTTGCGCTTGCTCATGATCAGCGAGGACAGGCTGTTGAGCGTGTTGAACAGGAAGTGCGGATTGACTTGGTAGCGAAGCGCTCGGATGTGCGCGGCCTGGGCTGCGGCTTCAGCCTCTGCGGCGCGGCGGCGGGCGCCGAGCGCCTGCGCCTGGGCGAGCGTGGCGAGATAAAAGGCGCTCCAGGCGGCGAAGAAGAAGAACCAAGTGACCGAGGCATCGGCGACGATCCGGATCCGCTTGCTTCGCTCGAGGTCGGCAAGCGCCGGCATGGTCAGCACGAGCGGGTCCTGGGCGGCGCGCTCGATGCGGATTTCGCGGCCCCTCTCGATGATTACGATGCCTTCGCGCGCGACGTGGCGGAACTCTTCCTTGCTGGGCTTCCAATAGCGTTCAAGCGACATGATGACCGATGCCTGGGCAACCGCCGCGAGTAGCGACAGGACCGCGGCAGCGATGGCCTTGCGGCGCTGGCTCGCCCGCCCGGCGACCAGGCTGAGCAGCAGGTAAATCGCGCCGGTCAGCAGGATCCCGGCGACGATCGTGGGGACCTTGTTGTGAAGGACGCTCCACGGGTCGGAGCCGAGCAGGGCCCGCACGACGACGGTCGCGGCATAGACCAGCCAGAAGCCGAGGATGGACTTCACCGCCAGGGGCCAGTCGGCGAACGGTCGCGTAGTTTCGGAAGTGGGATTCGGCATTGCCACTACCTAATCGTCCGTCCGCATCGCCCGCAACCGCCGCATGTCGGTTGGCAGATGCATGTCGCCGCCTGTCGAACAATCCACAGAAAATGTCGCGGAACGGGTGCTGTGCGCCTTCGTTTGTCTTGACACGACCTCTCGAGGATCAAGCGCGATGACTCACATGACCGACGCGGACAAGCCCGACACGGGCTCCGCGGATTGCCCGCCGACACTGTCGGCCGAGCCCGACCGCGAGCTTGAGCTCAAGCTCAAGAAGAACCCGCAAGACCTTGATTTGAAGGCGGATGTGGGGTCCGATGAATCGATGGATGCGTCCGATCCGAGTTCGGCGACCCAGCCCGGCGGCAACGAGCCCGCGCCGAGCTCGAGCTTTCCCGACAAATAGATCATCCCCGTTTCGCCGGCGACACTCTAGTTGCAGAAATGCGACACCGCCGCGTCATGCTTGCCGCGGTTAAGAATTCCGACTTGCCGTGGGCCTATCCCTTTGATTCTATATGAACGGGGGGTGGGACTATGGTTAAGCGTTTCGCAACTGATTGCGGCGCATGATCCCCACCAGGAAGGACAAGGAGTGGGATCGATGTCGACGCGGACCAGTCAGCCAGCCGGGGGTGCGCTGCTGCTTTCGGAAATGAAGGAGTTCGCCGCATTTCCAAAGGCGACCCAGCGTTACATCCGTTGTTCGCTGGATGTCGCATTCAACCGCATCGACGCGCTCGAGACTTGGGCCAGGGACGAGGGCGAGAGCGCCGCGATCCGCGCCCAGTCGCGCTTTTACAAGCAGCTCGACCATCTGCGCATGCAGATCCCCGACGACAGCGGGCTCGACATGATCGAACCGTTCATGGGGATGCTGGTGACGCTAGCCGCCTTCGACCTTGGACAGGACCGGCTGCCGAGCTTCGCGGCTTTCCGCTTTCTCTACGAGCGGCTCCTGGGCGCCAGCGTCCGGCCGTGGCTACCCGCGGCCTTTTGCGCCGCGTCGGCGCTGCCGCACCTTCACCCCGACCGGCGCAGGCTGCTGCTGCAGTCGATCAGCGAGAGCGCGGCGACAGCGCCGGGCTGGTCGAACCGCGACCCGGTGTTCTGGCCTGAATGGGTCGAAAAGGTCGACGTCGCCGCCGCCGCCTAAGCCGGCGCTTTCACCGACGGAAAAATCCGCGCCAGCTGCTCCAGGCTGTCGAGCGCGGTCGTGTGATGGACGAAGATGACCCCGTGCGCCTCGTAGGCGGCGCGGTGGCGGTCGCGGTCGTCGACGAGGACGTCGCCCGGGTCCATGAAACGATGCTTGTCGCGGGCCATGCAGGTGATCACGGGCACGCGCGGGAAATGCTCCTCGCACCAAGCGACCTTCTGCGGCGCGGCCCATTTGCCCAAGGGAAGGCCGGTGAGGATGGTCGGGGTGAGATGATCGACCGCGTCGAACAATACGCGCGCATCGGGCATTTCGGGGAGGCGTGCATAGAAATCCGGCGCGCGGGCCAGGCGCTTCCAGAATTCCTTGATCCCGAAGCGTTTCTCGAACTGTTGCGCGGGCATGCCCAGCAGGTCGCGTACGCCGCGGTCGAAATCGGCGAGCACGCCATCAAGGTCGAGAAACAGACGCGGCATGTCAGAATCGGGCCGGCTTAAGCTTAACCGGGACCGGCGGGTCGATCGGCGACCAGCCGCGATCGCGGATGACGTCGTTGCTCTCGCGTGCCTTGCGGCCGGGGCTTAGCGACCAGGTGATATGGTAAGTCGATCCGTCGGGACGATCGGTGGTTCCGTCGAGGGCTACGACCATAGCCTGGACTCCGCGTCCGTCGTCCGACAGGCCGACGATCCTCGCGTCGACGTTGTCCGGAAGCGGCTTGGATTGCGCCCCGACTTCCAGCGTTACGTGGTCAGCGACCGCATCCGGGTAAGCCGGTTCGAACTGACCCAGCAAAGCGCTGCGCTGCTCGCGGTCGAGCTCCCAGCCGATGACGCTTCCGGGCTTGGCCATGGAGCAATAAATCAGGGGCGGGCGGCGAGGTTCCGAACCAGAGTCTCGGCGAACTCGCTGAGCGTGTCGTCGCGGGCGCCCATGACCACGATCCGGTCGCCGCTCGCCGCCTCGGCGACAAGGGCGCGGCCAATGTCGTCCCGTGCAGGCAAATATCGTGCATCGCCGCCGTGACTGGTGACAGCGTCGGCGAGCCAGTCCGATCCGCGCGAACGCTCGACCGTGCCGCCCTGATAGACCGGGTCGGGCAAATAGAGCCGGTCGCCGTCGCGAAGACCGGTGGCGAAGGTCACGGCCAGTTCCTCGCCCATCTTGGCAAGCGGCCCGAAGCCATGCGGCTGGAACATGACCAGGAGTCGCCCGGGATGCGCGGCGAGCGTGACGAGGGTGGCGGCGATCTTGTCCGGATTATGGGCGAAATCGTCGATTACGGTCACTCCGCCGGCGTTGCCGACGACCTCCAGCCGCCGCTTGAGGCCGGCAAAGCCGGCGAGGGCCGCGGCCGCCTCCGCCACGCTGACGCCGAGTGCCGAGACTGCTGCAATTGCGCCAAGCGCGTTGGAAGCGTTGTGGCGACCGGGAACGGAAAGTTCGACTGTGACGCTCGTGTCGCCCGACCGGATGGTGAAGCTGGAGCCTTCGGGGCCGAGCTCCAGGGCATGACCGGCGATGGCCGCTGCCGGGCTGTCGAAGCCGTAGCCGATCGGATCGCGGATCGCTTCCGACATCGCCCGCGCCTCGGGGTCGTCGAGATTGACGACGGCCTTGCCGGCGCGCGCGAGGAACGCCCCGAACAAGGTTCGAAGCTCGTCCATGCCATGATGATCGAGGCTGACGTTGGTGAGCACCGCCACGCTTGGCCGGTAGAGGGAGATCGAGCCGTCGCTTTCGTCGACCTCGCTGACGAACAGCTCGGGGTCGCCGACCAGCGCCGATGCGAATGGCGCGGTGGGAGTGACGAAATTCTTCATCACCGCGCCATTCATCACCGTCGGCCGGCGGTGGCAGGCGTGGAGTATCCACCCGATCATCCCGGTGACGGTCGACTTGCCGCTGGTGCCGCCGACCGCGACGCTCTGCTCCGCGTCGTTGACCAGCTGGGCGAGCAGTTGGGGGCGGGTGACGTGATCCAGCCCGAGCTCGCGGGCACGGACGACGTCGGGCACGCTCGCTTCGACTGCCGCCGAAGTGACCAGCCGCATGCCGTCGGCCAGTCCGCTGCCGTCCTGCGGAAACAATGGGATTCCAAGCGAGCGGAGATAGTCGAACTTGGGCGCCAGGCGGCCGGCGTCGAGCGCCCGGTCGGAGCCGGCGACGCACTCCCCGCGGGCGCGCAGGATGGTCGCCAGCGGCAGCATGCCGCTGCCGCCGATTCCGCAAAAGAAGGTGGTCGTTGTCATCGCCGCTGCCCTATGGGGGAGACGGGCGGCTTGCAAACGGGGAGTGACAATGAAGATCGCGATCGTCGCGCCGAGCTGTCCGTTGAGCCCGTTGGCGGCCGAGCGGGTGGTCGCTAGCGCGGCGCGGCGCGACGGCTGCGAGCTGGTCGTCCATCCCCAATGCTTCCTGAGCGATGGCCATTTCGCCGGGCCGGACTCGGCGCGGCTTGCCGCACTGCGCGAGGCGATGGCCGATCCGAGCGTCGACGCCGTGTGGTTCGCGCGTGGCGGCTATGGATCCAACCGGATTGTCGCTGAGGCGGTCGCGGACCTGCCCACCGCGGCTCGGGACAAGACCTACCTCGGTTATAGCGACGCCGGCTTTTTGTTGGCCGCATTTCACAAGGCCGGCCTCAAGGTGGCGCATGGGCCCATGCCTCAGGATGCGCTTCGCGACGGGGGCGACTCGGCAGTCGAGCGGGCACTCGACTGGTTGCTGCAACGCAGCGACTCAGGGCTCGAAGGGGGCCTCGACGGGCCCGCCTTCGCCTTCAACCTCACGGTGTTGTCGAATTTTCTGGGGACAAGTGCCGAACCGGACTTTTCGGGACGGGAGCTTCTGATCGAGGATGTCGGGGAGCATTTGTATCGGACCGACCGGTCGATGTTTCATGTGACGAGCAATCCGGCGGTCAGGAAAGTGCGCCGGATTCGCCTCGGGCGGGTGAGCGACGTCATTGAAAACATTCCCGATTTTGCGAGCGACGAGGAGCGCATCGTGAGCGACTGGTGCGAGCGATCGGGAATCCCCTACGGAGGGCGCGCCGACATCGGCCATGACGCCGCCAACAAGATCGTCCCGTTCGGCTGAGGGGACGCCGCCGCTCTCCCCTCTACAGAGGCATTGCATTGCCCCGCGAATCGCGCTCTAAAAATGGCCGGAACAACAGGAGGGCCAAATGGCAAAAGCAACGGGTCGTAAAGCAGGGGGCGGGCTGGCCCGTCCGGTACAGCCTTCGGCGGATCTGGCCGCGATCACGGGCAGCGCTCCGCTGCCGCGCAGCGAGGTGGTTTCCAAGGTGTGGGATCACATCCGCAAGAACAATCTGCAGAACCCGGAAAACAAGCGCGAGATCCTCGCCGACGACAAGCTGAAGAAGGTCTTCGGCAAGGACCGCTGCACGATGTTCGAGATGAACAAGCATCTCTCGAACCATCTGAAATAGGCCCGCGCCGAAAGGCGTCAGGTCAAGAAGGGCTCGCGGGAAACCGCGGGCCCTTTTTTCATGTCGCGGCTAGCGGCACAGGCTGCCGCCGCGGGCGCCGCGGGCCGCCTGGTCGAGGTGGAGGTGGTCGCGATGGGCGTCGTTGTAGTCGGGCGAGAGGACGGTGGCGTAGAGGTCGCAGGCGCTGTCCCGGACGGCGCGCAGGAAGGCCGCTTCCGTACCGCTGCCGGTCCAGTGGCCGGCGACGGTAATCCGGCGGCCGTCGGCGAAGCGGAAGCCGGCGATGTCGAGCGCGTCGGCGGTCGCATGCTCGCTCCACGGACCCGCGCTGCCGCCGTAGAGCTGGCGGCACGAATAGCTGCCGAAATGGTCGATCCGCACGACCGTTGAGCCGAGATGGCGCCGGGCGGCCTGCTGCACGGCCGGCAGCCACAGTCGAAGCGCGGCCGCGACCGGGCAGGCGGTGACCAGTCCCGCCGGAGCGAAAGCGGGCGACCCGTCCTCGGCAATGATTGTCATGCCGTCGGCATAGCCGCAGTCGGGCGTGGACGAGGCGACGGGCGGCGCGGGGGAGTCGCGGTCTCCGGCTCGGGCGAGCAGGGCGCGGCATTGCGCGGCATCTTCGCCAAGCGCGGCGAGCTTGCGGGCGGTGTAGGGGCCTATCGGATCGGCCAGGCTTAGCGGGGTCCACGGGAATTTTTCGGGGTGGGCGCGGACGTAAGCCTGGAATTCGCGCCTTCCCAGCCAGGCGGCAAGCGCCAAAACGATGAGGAGCAGCAGGCAGCCCAAGCGTCGGCGCCGGCGGTCTCTAGGCACGAAACGCGGTTGCCAGCGGCTCCGAGGTCACCGGGTAGCCGCGCCCTTGCGGGATGCACACATGGGGCTCGCCGGCGACATCCTCGACCCACGGCGTGATGGTGTCGAGCGAATGGGCCGCGGCGTCGGCGAGGGCCGCGGCGAGCGAGGGGAAGCGGGCCAGCCGCTCGAGATTGCGCTTGGTCGGGAAGATGGCGTGGGCGGTGCCGCGATCGATGCGGTCGAGAAGGTCCCGGGCGGAGGCCCATTCGGCGGATTCGCATTCGTGCGGCTGGGCGAGCGGCGGCCAGTCGTCGGCGGAACCGCCCGGAGCGGCGGCGAGGAAGAAGATGGTGTCGAAGATGCGGGTCTGGGCGAAGGCCGGCTTCCACCGGGCGAACGGGGTCAGATCGGCGAGGTCGAGGGTAAGGGCGTGCTCGTCCAGCAAGGCGGCGAAATCTTCGCCGTCATGGAGCCGACGCTGGAGGTCGCGGGCAAGGTCCGCCGCGGGCAGGGGATCGAGCGCGACGGGAATGGCGGTTTCTTCCAGGGTCTCGCGGATGGCGGCAATCTTCCACGCGGCGAGGTCGTCGCCATGGTCGCCGGCCAAGCGATGATCGGCGGCATCGACCCGTCCGCCTGGGAAGGCGAGCGCACCGCCGGCAAAGGCCATGGCCTGGCCGCGGGTGACGGCGAGGAGATCGGGCGGCGCGCAGCCCCCCTCTCGCAGGACGACCAGCGTTGCGGCGGGGATGGCGGGGCCGGGCATGGGCGGCCGTTACGCGCGCTCGGCGCAAAGAAAAAGGCCGGCGCCTTTCGGCACCGGCCTTGTCTCTTGCCACCATCCACGAGGGACGGCGGGCAAAATTACATCGCGTTGACGGCGTTGGCGGCGTTGACGTCGGCTTCGTCGATCGCCTCTTCCTTGTCCTCGCCTTCCTCGCGGAGCGCGTCGGCCTGGTTCTCGAGCGCGTCCGATTCGCCTTCGTTGGCGGTGTTGTCGGCCATTGCGTCGAGGTTGTCGGCGGCGGCGTCATAGTTGTCGGCAACATTGTCGCCGAGGGCGTCGTCGCCCTGACCACCACAGGCCGCGAGCGCGAGCGCAGCGGCACCGACCAGCGCGAAAGAAACTTTCTTCATTGCAATCATCCCCTTGTTGTCGACGACAGTGGGCCGTCTTGGGTAGTGTAGACCCGTTCCAACCCATCGCCGCCGTAACGGTTCCGCCGCCGAGACGAATTTGTCAATTCCTTGAAGTGGAGGGCCGAAAGGCCTAAATTAGGCAGGCCGGGCAACCGGCTATGTCGGTAGACTATCGGGTGGAATAAGCATTTCGGACCCGGGGGGCAGTACCCCGGCGCCTCCACCAGCAGCGGCGGAGCATGAGCGGGGCACCGCCGCTGCTGATGGGGGCGAAACAGGATCGACGAGTGCGGTAAAGGCCCGGTTGCCGATCGGTATGGACGCCACCGTGACGGCTCAATTCACAAGTGCCAACGATAACGAGGCGCTCGCAATTGCTGCGTAACTGAGGGCCTAACGGTCTAAGGTTACAATGACAAAAGCGCGGTCGGACCCCACCGGGCAACAGAAGGGGATTCCAGCGGCCTCCAGGGGAGCCGGGCAACAGAATCCCCTGGACTTTTTCCCGGCCAGGCCGAGGCAC
>DASTDT010000120.1:0-8068 GCA_035710225.1 Sphingomicrobium sp. | reverse complement strand
CGATCAGCCGCTGCCGCCAGTCTTCCGCCTGGCGCCTGATGCCGCCCTCCGCGACCCGCAGCGCGGCTTTGCGCTGGGCTTCGGTCTCGGCCTCGATGAGGTCGGCAAGACCTTCCGCCTCGGTCAGGTCGATCCGCCCATTGGCCAGCGCCCGCCGCGTGAACTCGCCCGGCTCGGCGAGCCGGGCGCCGTCCTGCCCGGTCAATACCTCAAGCAGGCGTTCGACCACCGCCCGCCCGCCATGGCATTGATATTCGACGACATCCTCACCGGTCGCCGACTTGGGCGCGGCGAATCGCAAGACCAGGGCCTCGTCGATCGGCTCGCCGCTCGCCGGATCGGCCAGTTGGCGCAGCACGGCTCGCCGTGGCGGTGGCGGCGCCCGCCCGGTCAACGCTTCGAGAATCGCGGTTGCGCAGGAGCCACTGGTGCGAATGATCGCCACGGCCGCCGGCGGTCGCCCGCTCGACAAGGCGACAATGGTGTCGCAGGGCCCGCTGCCGGAGTCGCCCTTGCGGGGCGACGGAATCATGCGAACAGCTTGCCGAGACCTACCTGCGGATCGACCCAGCCGTCGTAGATCATCTTCAGTGCAACCCAAACGATCACCGCCAGGCCAACCCAGGCAATCCAGCGATAGCGCTCGATGTATTTGGCGATGACGTTGGCGGCGATGCCCATCAAGGCCACGGCGAAGATCAGCCCGACGATCAGGATCCCGGGGTGATCGCGCGCGGCGCCGGCCACCGCCAGGACGTTGTCGAGGCTCATGCTGACATCGGCGACCGCAACCGCCCAAGCCGCACCGGCGAAGCTTTTGGCGGGCGCGATCCCGCTATGCTCGTCGCCCTCAATTTCGGGCGAGCCAACATTGGTCCCGTGGGCTGAGTGGATGTCGCGATACATTTTCCATGCCACCCACAGCAGGAGCAGGCCGCCGACCAGGATAAGGCCGATGATCTGCAGCAATTGCGTGACGAGAAGCGCGAAGATGATTCGCAGAACGAGGGCGGCGATGACGCCGAGGATGATGACCTTGCGCCGCTGCTCGGCCGGAAGTCCGGCGGCGAGAGCGCCGACGACGATGGCGTTGTCGCCGGCCAGCACGAGGTCGATCATCAGCACCTGGAGGAACGCCGAGAAGGCGGCCGGCTCGGTGATGTTCGAGAAGTCCTTGATGATCGAAGCCCACATCTCGGCCGGCCCGCCGAAACCAGCGGGTGCCGCCTGGACTGCGGCGAGAAGCATTTCGATCATCCGGAAGAATCCCCTGTTGGCGTGATGGTCAGGAAAGCCGGCAGCCGGCCGCGGGTTCCGCCTCTACTGATTCATCGATGCGAAGAAGTCCTCGTTCGACTTGGCGTCCTTCATCTTGTCGAGCAGGAATTGCATCGCGTCGATCGTGCCCATCTGCATCAGGATGCGGCGCAGCACCCACATCTTCGAAAGCGTCGCCTGGTCGACCAGCAGTTCCTCCTTGCGGGTGCCCGACTTGCCGACGTCGAGCGCCGGGAAGATGCGCTTGTCGCTGACCTTGCGGTCGAGCACGATTTCGGAATTGCCGGTGCCCTTGAACTCTTCGAAGATGACCTCGTCCATCTTCGATCCGGTATCGATCAAGGCAGTGGCGATGATCGACAGCGAGCCACCCTCCTCGATGTTGCGGGCGGCGCCGAAGAAACGCTTTGGCCGCTGCAGGGCGTTGGCGTCGACGCCGCCGGTCAGCACCTTGCCCGAACTCGGAACGACGGTGTTGTAGGCGCGGCCGAGGCGGGTGATCGAATCCAGGAGGATGACGACGTCCTTCTTGTGCTCGACCAGCCTCTTGGCCTTCTCGATCACCATCTCGGCGACCTGGACGTGGCGCTGGGCGGGCTCGTCGAACGTCGAGGAAATGACCTCGCCGTTGACCGAGCGCTGCATGTCGGTGACTTCCTCGGGCCGCTCGTCGATCAACAGGACGATGAGGAACACTTCCGGGTTGTTGTCGGTGATCGCCCGCGCGATGTTCTGCAGCAGGACGGTCTTGCCGGTCCGCGGCGGCGCGACGATCAGCGCGCGCTGGCCCTTGCCCAACGGCGCGACGATGTCGATCACCCGCGCGCTCTTATCCTTGATGGTCGGGTCGAGCGTATCGAGCTTGAGCTTCTGGTCCGGGTAAAGCGGCGTGAGGTTGTCGAAGTTGACCCGGTGGCGGACCGCGTCAGGCTCGTCGTAATTGATCTGGCTGACCTTGGTCAGCGCGAAATAGCGTTCGCCGTCCTTGGGCGCGCGAATCTCGCCCTCGACCGTGTCGCCGGTGCGAAGACCATATTTGCGAACATGGTTGGGCGCGACATAGATGTCGTCGGGGCCGGCCAGGTAATTGGCCTCGGGGCTGCGAAGGAAGCCGAAGCCGTCGTTGAGGACTTCAATCGTCCCCATGCCCATGATCTCGACGCCGTTCTCGGCGCGCTCCTTCAGAAGCGAGAACATCAGATCCTGCTTGCGCATCGTCGAGGCGCCCTCGACTCCGACTTCCTCGGCCATGGCGACGAGGTCGGCGGGGCTTTTCTGCTTGAGGTCCTTGAGATGCATGATTCTGGAGACTTTTCGGATGTGATGCCGGAACGCGGACGCGGCAGGACGCCGCATGAATTTGGAAGCCGCCCCGGCGATGGATGGAAAACGGGCCGGCGCGGCCGTTGCCGCGGCCCTAGGTGAAGGCCCTTGGTGAAGTCAATATGGGGTGGGCCCGAACGCGATTAAAGGCCACAGCACGATCGCGATCAGACATCCGGCGGCAAGCGAAACGATTCCGATCGGCCGAATGAAACGCCCGACGGCCGGGACGGCCCGATCCGCAAAACGACGGTGAAGATCCGGGAGCGCAAGCATCGCGATCGCCGAGATGATCAGCACCCATCCGAAAATGAGGAAGGCGAGCCTGATCGGCAGGTCTTGGGCAAGCGTCACGAAGCTCAGGCCCACTGCAATACGGCACGCGGCCTCGAACGCGTTGGCGGTTCTGGTCTGCGCGAATTTGCGAAGGAAGTTGAAGGTGCGCGGCGGGTCGGCCAGCGCGACGAGGCCGAGCAGGATCAGGTAAGCCGCAAAACCGAACGTAACGATGATGGCAAAGGCGCGCACCGCTTCAGAACGGGCGAACGACGACCAGCACGACGATCAGTGCGGCGGCAATTCCGGGCACCTCGTTCATGATCCTTAGGGTGCGATTCTCGAGCGCTCGGACGCCTGCGGCAAGCTTGCGGCCGTAGGCTCCGATCCAGCCCTGGTAGCCGGTGAGCGCGATGACCAACGCCAGCTTGGCCATGAACCAGCCCTGGTGAAATGCATCGAGATGGACCGCCAACAACAGCCCCAGCACCCACACGATGATCATCGCCGGCAGAAGGATGATGTTGCGGGCGCGGCGCTCGCGCTCGATCCATTGGCGGTCCTCCGCCGAGCCGGGCGTGGTGGCATGATGATAGACGTAGAAGCGCGGTACCAGGAACAGTCCGGCCATCCAGAAGATTACGAAGGTGACGTGCGCCGCCTTGACCCACAAATAGGCGGCCCCGAGGAATCCACCAAGCTCGCTCATCCGCCTGCCTTCACAAATGCCGCCAGTTGTTCGACGTGGGCGATCGGCGTGTCCTTGCCGATGCCGTGACCCAGGTTGAAGATGTGCGGGCGCCCGGAGAAGGCGTCAAGGATGCGCGCCGCCGAGCGGCGCATCGGCTCGCCGCCGGCAAGGATCGCGAGCGGGTCGAGATTGCCCTGTGCCGGCATTCCGGCGGGCAGCTCCCGGTTGGCCCAGACGGGGTCGACCGTTTCGTCGATCCCAATCGCGTCAATCCCGGTTTCGCGGGCGTAGGCCCCGAGTTTTCCGCCCGCTCCCTTGGGGAAACCGATCACCGGAACTTCCGGATGACGCTTTTTCAGCTCGGCCACGATCCACGCGGTACGGGCGATGACGAAGCGCTCGAACTGGTCCGGAGCGAGGCTCCCGGCCCAGCTGTCGAACAATTGCACGGCGTCGACCCCGGCCACGATCTGGCCCGACAGATACTCGACCGTGACCTTCGCGATCGAGTCGAGAATCAGGTCCAGCTTGGCCGGATCGCGATAGGCCAGTTGCCGCGCTTCTGCCTGCTCGCGGCTGCCCTGCCCCGCGATCATGTACGTGGCGACGGTCCACGGGCTCCCGGCGAAGCCGAGGAAGGTCGTCGACGGCGCAAGCTCGGCTTTCACCCGCCGGACAGTCTCGTAGATCGGCTCAAGCCGCTCCATAGCCGGCCGGAGGTCGGCCAGCTCCGCTTCGACCAGCGGCGGCGCCAGGCGCGGCCCTTCGCCGGCCTCGAACCACAGGTCCTGCCCGATCGCGTGCGGCACGATGAGGATGTCGGAAAACAAGATCGCCCCGTCGAACGGGAAACGGCGCAGCGGCTGGATCGTGACCTCCGCGGCCGAAGCGGGGTCATAGACAAGGTCGAGAAAGCCGCCTTTCTCCTGCCGAAGAGCGCGATATTCGGGCAAATAGCGGCCGGCCTGGCGCATCAGCCAGATCGGCGGCGGATCACGGCGCTCCCCGCGAAGCACGGCTAGTAGGGGCTTGTCCTGCATTGCTGTCCAGAGAGGCCGGTGAGCCCCCCTTATCTTCTTTCTTATAAGCTTAGGAATCTAAGAATAGAGGTAGATATAGGCCGCTTGGTAGCGGGGCTTAGGCCGCTGTCCCGGCTTTGCCAACAGCGGCGCTGAACCGGGAATCCGCACTTTTGCCGCGAGTCGCTCCGACGGATTCCCATCATCCCCACATTGACTCCCGCGTGCTCCCGGTTGTGGATGGAAACGGGATTTGCGATTGGCGGATGGCGCGGTTCCAATGCCCGCGTTTCTCCCCCAGCTTGGCCGGGCGGCGATTCACTGACTTATCCACAAGGTTGTTCCCGGTCCATGTCGCTCATTCTCGCATCCGGCAGCGCCATTCGCCATTCGCTCCTGTTGGCGGCCGGAGTCGCGCACCATGTCCAACCTTCGTCGGTCGACGAGTCGCCGATCAAGTCGGCGCATGACGGCGACGACGGTTCGTTGGCCCTGGCGCTGGCCTCGGCCAAGGCGAGCGATGTTAGCGCCCGCCTCTCGGGAAATTGGGTAATCGGCGCCGATTCGCTGGTTTCCGTCGACGGCCGCCGCTATGGCAAGCCGCGCGACCGGACCGAGGCTGCCGCCCATCTCGCCGCCTTTTCAGGCCGGCCGATGATTCTCACCAGCGCGGTGGTGCTGGCCTGCAACAGCCGAATCGAATGGCAGCATGCGGACAGTGCGATTCTTCACGTTCGCAAGCTTAGCGATGAATTCATCCACAATTATCTCGGCTCCGAATGGCCCGAGGTCGCATCGTGCGTCGGCGTGTTCCGAATGGAGGGCCGCGGCAGCCAATTGTTCGACCGTGTCGAGGGCAGTCATTTCACCGTCCTCGGACTGCCGCTTCTGCCCCTGCTCGGAGCGCTTCGCGACCGGGACCTGCTGCCGTCATGACGGCGCCCTACGCCGAGGTGATCGGCGACCCGGTGGCCCATAGCCGTTCGCCGCAGATTCATCGTTTCTGGCTCGAAGCGCTCGGCCGCGATGGCGATTACCGCGCCACCTGGGTCACCCGCGCCGAGCTACCCGCCTTTATCGCTGGCCGCCGCGCCGATCCCGCCTGGCGCGGCTGCAATGTCACCATGCCGCTCAAGCTCGATGCACTGCTGCTCGCCGACCAGCGATCCGACCGCGCGTCGGCCGCCGGCGCCGCCAATCTGCTGTTCGTCCGCGACGGCGACCTCCTCGCCGCCAATACCGATATCGGCGCGGTTGCCCGGCTGCTCGAGCCGCTGATCGGCGCCACCGGGCAGGTCACTCTGCTCGGCAATGGCGGTGCGGCCCGCGCCGTGCTGGTGGCGCTTCGGCTGCTAGACTTCGACAATGTCCGGCTCCAGGCGCGCGACATGTCGGAGGCGCGCAAGCTTGCCGTCGAATTCGGCACCGGCCTTGCGCCGGCACCGTTCGACTCGCCGATAGCCAGCGCCGGGCTGGTCAACGCCACCCCGCTCGGGATGACGGGCCACCCGCCGTTCACGCTCGACCTTTCCGCCATGCCCGCCGGCGGCTGGGTGATGGACATGGTCACCGATCCCGACCCGACCGCTTTGGTGAAGGACGCCCGCGCCCGCGGCCTGAAGACGATCGACGGCCTGACCTTGCTGGTTGAGCAGGCGGCGTCCGCGTTCGAGCTGTTGTTCGGCGCCAAGCCGCCGCGCGACAGGGATGGCGAGCTCATGCTAGCCTTGCGGCCATGAGGACCATTGCACTGACCGGCTCGATCGGCATGGGCAAGTCAACCGTCGCGGCGATGTTCGCCGATGCCGGCATTCCGGTGTTCGATTCCGACGCCGAGGTGCGCGCGATGCAGGGCTATGGCGGCGAGCTGGTCGACACCATCGAAGCGCGTTTTCCAGGAACCGTCCGCGACGGCGCGATCGACCGCGAACTGCTTGCCGCGCGGGTCCTCGCCGACCGCGACGAGCTCGCCGCGCTGGAGATGATCGTCCATCCGCGGGTGGTCGAGAAACGTCAGCGATTCATCGAGAGCAACGCCGCTGCGCCGGCCTTGCTGTTCGATATCCCGCTGCTGTTCGAGACCGGCGGCGAAAAGGCCTTCGACACGGTGATCGTCGTCTCCGCCCCTGCCGAAGTCCAGCGCGCGCGGGTGATGAATCGGCCGGGGATGACCGCCGCCAGATTCGACTCGATCCTCGCCCGACAAATGCCCGACGCGCAGAAGCGTGAACGCGCCGATTTCGTCGTCGACACCGGCGGGTCGTTCGACGAGACTCGCCGCCAGGTCGACCATATCCTTTCTTGCCTCGGGCTCGCAGCGGCGCGATAACGCTGCGCATGCGCGAGATTATTTTCGACACCGAGACCACCGGCCTGAGCCCGGCGGGCGGGGACCGGATGGTCGAGATCGGCTGCGTCGAGCTCTACAACCGGGTCGAGACCGGCCGCACCTTCCACGCTTATTTCAACCCCGGCCGGCCGATGCCGAGCGAGGCCGAGGCGGTGCACGGACTGGGCGACATGTTCCTGTCCGACAAGCCGTCGTTCACAGATCTCGCCGACGACCTGCTCGGGTTCATCGCCGACGCCCCGTTGATCGCCCATAATGCGACGTTCGACTTCGGCTTCCTGAACCATGAGCTGACGCTTTGCGCGCGCGATCCGGTCTGCCTCAGCCGGATGATCTGCACGCTGGCGATGGCGCGCGCGCGTCATCCCGGTGCCAAACACAGCCTCGACGCCTTGTGCACGCGTTTCGGCGTCGACCGCAGCCAGCGCGTCAAGCATGGCGCGCTCATCGATGCGCAGTTGCTCGCCCAGGTCTATGTCGAATTGACCGGCGGCCGGCAGATCGGGCTCGGCCTCGTCGCCGACAGCGGCCCGGTCGTCGCCCGGCCGCTCGTGCCGGCCACTTCCCTGGATCGTCCGGGCCGCCCGCCGCGTCCGCATCAGGCGAGCGACGAAGAGGACATTCGCCATCGCGCGTTTATCGCGGCCATGGCCAGTCCCTTGTGGGATCGCTACCTCGCCCCGATCTAAAGGTTCGGCGGGGAGCCATTGAAAGGAACACAGCAAGGTGAACGTTCGAGTCGCCGGCCATCAGGTCGAAACCGGAGAGTCGCTGCAGGCCCATGTGCAAGCCCGGATCAGCGCTGTCGCCGAAAAATATTTCGGGCGTGCGATCGCCGCCAACGTGACGTTCGGGCGCGGGCCGCATGAGGATTTCACCTGCGACATTGTCGCTCCGGTTACTCAAGGCGTGGTACTCAAGTCCTCGGGCCGCGCCGGTGACGCCCATGTTGCGTTCGACGGCGCCGCGGACAAGATCGAGCGTCAGCTGGCCCGCTACATGGACCGCCTTCGCGAGCATAAGGGCAACGGCTCCGGCGACTTTGTCGAGAATGCCGAATATCGCGTGTTCGCGCCGCCCGCCGAGGAGAAGCCGGTGGCGGTTCATCCGGCGGTGATCGCGGAGACCAGG
>DASTDT010000119.1:0-4995 GCA_035710225.1 Sphingomicrobium sp. | reverse complement strand
GGTCGTCGAAACAGGCGGGGTCGCAGTGAACACGGAACGTCAAAAGGCATTGGAAGCAGCGCTCGCGCAGATCGATCGCGCGTTCGGCAAGGGCAGCGCGATGAAGCTCGGCAGCCGCGAGCAGATCGAGATCGAGACGGTTTCGACCGGCAGCCTGGGGCTCGACATCGCTCTTGGCGTCGGCGGCCTTCCGCGTGGCCGTGTGATCGAAATCTACGGGCCGGAAAGCTCGGGCAAGACGACGCTCGCGCTTCACGCCATTGCCGAGGCGCAGAAGGTCGGCGGGACGGCGGCGTTCGTTGATGCCGAGCATGCGCTCGATCCCGTCTACGCGCGCAAGCTGGGCGTCGACATCGACGAATTGATCGTGTCGCAGCCCGACACCGGTGAGCAGGCGCTTGAAATCGTGGACACGCTGGTGCGCTCGAACGCGGTCGACGTGCTGGTCGTCGATTCGGTCGCCGCGCTGGTTCCACGCGCCGAAATCGAGGGCGAGATGGGCGACAGCCACGTGGGCCTTCAGGCGCGGCTGATGAGCCAGGCGCTTCGCAAGCTGACCGGATCGATCAGCCGTTCCAACTGTACCGTCATCTTCATCAACCAGGTGCGCATGAAGATCGGCGTGATGTACGGCAATCCCGAGACGACGACCGGCGGCAACGCGCTGAAGTTTTATGCCAGCGTTCGGCTCGACATCCGCCGCATCGGGCAGATCAAGGACCGGGACGAGATCGTCGGCAACGCGACCCGGGTCAAAGTGGTCAAGAACAAGGTCGCGCCGCCGTTCAAGCAGGTCGAGTTCGACATCATGTACGGCGAGGGCGTCAGTAAGGTCGGCGAGATTCTCGACCTCGGCGTCAAGGCCGGTCTGGTCGAGAAGTCGGGCGCGTGGTTCAGCTATGACAGCGTCCGCATCGGCCAGGGCCGCGAGAACGCCAAGGTCTTCCTTAAGGAAAACCCCGACATGGCCAAGCGCATCGAGGATCTCATCCGCGGCCGCACCGCGCAGGTCGCCGAAGCGCTGATGGCGGGGCCGGGCGCCGATCCCGAATAGGTTCCGACGCCAAGGGCGGCGGCCATCCTCGCGCTGGCGCGCTCGAATGCAGCGGCGAACGCGGCCTGTCGCTGATCGAGCAGGATGTCGCGGATAGTGCCGCTGCCCTCCATCATCAGCCGCACCTGCTCCTCATAGGCGCCGAGCGCCGCGCTCCCGCGCTCCCGCGCTCTTCCAACCGCCAGCCGGCGAGGCGCGACATCAGGACATAGGCGCCGCCGAGCAGCGCCGCCGCGCCAAGGGTCACCGTCCAGCCGATGGCCGCAACGAGAAAAGCAAGGATCGCCACCCCGATCACCAGCCCGGCAAGGCCCTGGATCAGCGGGCGCAGCAGGCCCAGCGTCAGCTGGTCGGATTTCTGTAGCGTGGCGACGAAGCGGCTCGAATTGGCAGCGGCGTGGAACAGGTATGGCTGGTCGAGCAGCCGGCGCTGGATGCCGCTATTGATGGCATGGCCAACGTGGAGCACGCCACGTTGAATCGCGGCGGTAAGCGCCAGCCGGACCAGCGCGGTGATTAGAACCATGCCGGAGAACAGCAAGACCATGCCGAGCGCGGTGTCGGGAAAGACGGACGCTAATATTGCCGGCTCGGGAGCGGGGCCGTCGGCGAGCATGGCCAGCAGCGGCACGAGGCTGCCGAGCGTCGCCAGTTCAGCCACGGCGGCTGCAAGCGAGAACAGGCCAAGCATGGCGAGCCGCCGATTGAACGCCGGGTCGGCGCTTCGCCCGACGGCGAGCAGTTTGCGCAAGGTGCCTAGAGCCGCGCTCATCCGTCGAAGGTCACGATTCGAACAGAGGCCGAAGCCGGTCGAGCGACGGATCGTGAGTAAGGTCTAGGTGGAGCGGCGTGACGCTGACAAAGCCGTCGGCGACGGCCTCGAGATCGGTGGTGTGGCCGGGCGTTTCGATGGTCGAAGCGAGGCCGAACCAATAATAGGGAAATCCGCGCGGATCGGTGCGCTCGACCACGTGCAGCCGGCCATAGTCGCGGAAACCCTGGCGGCAGACCCGGATCCCGCGCACCGCGGCGGCGTCGAGCGCCGGGAAGTTGATGTTGACGAGCGTGCCCGGCGCAAGCTCGGCGGCGGCCAGCGGCGCGACGACCTTGGCTGCCCATCCTTCTGCCGCGTCGAACGGCACAGTCGCGCCCATCCCCTGGCGGGCGTAGGCCTGGCTCAGCGCAATCGACGGAACGCCGGCGAGCGCGCCCTCCATCGCCGCCGAAACGGTTCCCGAATAGGTCGCGTCCTCGGCCAGATTTGCGCCGCGGTTGATGCCGGACAGGATGAGATCGGGACGATGATCCTTCATGACATGGGCGAGGGCCATCATCACCGCGTCGGTGGGCGTTCCGGTCACCGACCATCGCCGCTCGCCGTGGCGGCGCAGTCGGAGCGGCTGGGTGAGGGTGAGTGAATGGCCGGTGCCGGACTGCTCGTCGGCGGGAGCGACCACCCACAGGTCATCGGACAGGCTGGCTGCGACTCGCTCGAGCAGTCGAATGCCGGCCGCGTCGATTCCGTCGTCGTTGGTGATGAGAATACGCATCGGGGGCCTATGCGCGAAAGCGGTCAAATCGCCAATGCGCCTAGCGATATGAGACCAATCGGCAACAATCGTCGCGAAACGGGGACAGGCTTACTGTCAGTCCTTGTTAACGCGCGACCGCTTAATTATAGGCGCGGCGGGGATTGCCGACTTAACCCAGGTCAAGTCCCGGGTAAGTCTAGTGGAATCGCCTCCGGCCGTGACCGGGTGGCCCTGGTCGCGGAAGCGATGGGGCGACGCGTTGTTGCGGGGAGGGAAGACATGGCGACCGCTGTTAAAGATCTTTACGGGTCTCAAAATCTCAGTTTCGATCAGATCGAACTGCCGAAGGGCTATCGCCCATCGGACGGTGAAGAGTTCATGAACAGCTTCCAGCAGGCCTATTTCCTGGCCAAGCTCAAGGCCTGGAAGGAAGCGATCGTCGAAGAGTCGCGCGCGACCATGGCGCAATTGCAGGTCGATTCGCTGCGCGAACCGGATATGGCCGACCGCGCATCGAGCGAGACGGACTGGTCGATCGAACTGCGCACGCGCGACCGCCAGCGCAAGCTCATCGCCAAGATCGATTCGGCGGTGCGTCGGCTCTACGAAGGCGAATATGGCTATTGCGAAGTGACCGGCGACCCGATTTCGCTGGCCCGGCTGGAAGCCCGCCCGATCGCGACGATGACGCTGGAAGCGCAGGAAAAGCACGAGCGCATCGAGCGCGTTTCCCGCGACGACTAGGGCACTGTCCGAAAATGCGGACAGGGGCGGGCATTGAAGCCCGCCCAGAACCCGAAATGAAGAAGGCCGGCCCTAGTGGCCGACCATCTCGTCCTTGATCCTCAGCTTTTCCTTCTTGAGCTGATGAAGCCGGATATCATCCGGATGAGGCCGATGCTCCTCTTCGTCGATCAGCGCCTCGAGCTGCGCATGCTTCGTTTCGAGAGCTTCGGCCTGGGGATAATCCATCGGAGTCATTCCTTTCCTTGGCTGACGACCGACGAGTAAATCACGAAATTGGATATTTGTCTCGTCCCCACGTGCGGCCCGTCGACGGCACGGGGCGGACGGTCGCCGGGAGACTGTGGTGACGGCGGGGCGGCGGTCGGCTAAGACATCGCAATGGCGACGAACGACGACGATCTTCGTCAGCTCCTCGAAACGCTCCGGGCGGAGCACCGCCGGCTGGACGACGAGATTGCCGCGCTGGAAGCGGACGGGCGCGCACCGCAGCTCGAGGTCGCCCGGCTGAAGAAGCGCAAATTGGTGCTCAAGGACGAGATCGTGGCGATCGGCAACCGCATCGTTCCGGACATCCTCGCCTGAATTTCGTCCCGAAGCGGGACGGGCGCGCCAACGCAACGAAGCGCGACGAACTGTCACGCGTTTTCCCCGGCGTCGGAACGTGGCAAGGATAGCAGCATGGACGAAGAGTTCGAACTTCCGCCAGCCGAGTCGCGGATCACGCCGCGGCTTGTCGACACTTTGTACAGCGAGGCCTTGCTGCTCGCCGACGAGGCCCGCACCTATTTCGATGACACCGGCCGGGCTGAGCAGCAAACGCTCGATCCCTTCGCGCGGGTCGGCTTCGCCTGCGAGTCGCTGAAAGTTACGACTCGGATCATGCATATCGTCGCCTGGCTGCTGACGCAGCGCGCGGTGGAGAGCGGCGAGTTGACCATGCCCGACGGCCGCCGCCCCGAACGGCGGTTGGGCCATGCCACCGACAGCGACCCGGTGGTCGTCGATCAGCTTCCTCCCGCGGCGCGCAAGCTGATCGGTTCAAGCATCGATCTTTATGCCCGTGTCAGCCGGCTCGACCAGGGGCAGATGTCGGATGCGTCGCCGCAGAGCCCTGCGCGGGCGCTGATGGGACGGCTGGAGCGCGATCTCGGCTGGGGGCCCGCGATCCATTAGGCCAGGGCGAACAGCGCCGCTTTGGCCTCCTGATATTCGCGCTCGAGGCGGTCGACCAGCACTGCCGCCGGAACCACTTCCTTGACCGCGCCGATGCCCTGGCCAGATCCCCAGATGTCCTTCCAGGCCTTGGCCCCGCCGAAGTTCATTGCGCTCGGGTCGCTTTCCGGTAGATTGTCGGGGTCCATCCCCGAGCGGGCAATCGGGCCCTTCAAATAATTGCCGTGGATGCCGGTAAACAGAGACGACGCGACGATGTCGGCCGCGCCCGACTTCACAATCTCCTGCTTGTATTCGTCGCTGGCTCGAGCCTCGTTCGTGGCGATGAACGGCGAGCCGACATAAGCTAGGTCGGCGCCCATCGCCTGCGCGGCAAGAATGGACTGGCCCCGCGCGATCGCTCCAGCCAGGATCAGCGGCCCGTCGAACCACTGGCGGATTTCCTGGACGAGCGCGAACGGCGACCATTTGCCGGCATGGCCGCCGGCC
>DASTDT010000118.1:0-12046 GCA_035710225.1 Sphingomicrobium sp. | reverse complement strand
GCGCGGTGCAGATGTTCGTGCTCGGGCTAATGGGCGAATATATCGGCCGGCTTTACAGCCAGGCCAAGCAGCGGCCGTTGTACATCGTCCAGGACCTCGCCGGAGAGCGTGCCGAGGGCGCCTTCAGCCGCCCACCGCTCGGCCTCATCGCCTCAGCGGAAAGTCCAGTGGCGGTGGAGCCAGAAAGTCATCAGCGGGGTGAGGATGACGTTGGGCGGAATCGGCCACCAATTGGGCCCGCCAAGCCGCTCGACCAATAACCACACCCAGAAGCTGTTGAGCAGATAGCCGATGACGTTGACCGCGACGAAGCGGGTCGACATGGCGGCATGGTCGTCGCGCGCGCCATGGCCGGCGAAGCTGACCCAGCCGTGGGCGAAATAGCCGACGGTGACGCCGATGATCCAGGCGATCGCGATGGCCACCAGCGGGCTGGTCGTGCCGGTCTCGGCGAGGACGAAATAGATCGCCTGGCCAAGCGTCGTGATCAGGACCCCGACGATGCCGTAGCGGATCAGCTGCTTGAAGGCGGCGCGCGCCACGGGGTCGGCCGCGACCCGTTCGACATGCTTTCTCACCATGATGTCACCGGCGGGCGGCCGTCTCGAGCCTGGCTTTGGCCATGGCGATCTGCTTGACCAGGGCTGGCGGAATCAGCCGCACCGCGGCGCGGCGAAGCGCCCACTTGAGATCGCCGCCGATTTCGAGCGGCCGGCCATCGGCGACCTTTGTCGCGAGAATCTTCGCCGAGAGCCGCTTCTGTCCCTCGGCATTGGCATAGAGATAGGTGTTGAAACGATACCACGGCATGACATCGTCGCGACCCGCCAGCGCCGGGCGGACGAAGTCGAACACGTCGTAGCCGCGGGCCTTGAGCTTGGCCCGCCAATATTCGGGCGGCTGCTCGTTGACGTGATGCTCGCCGCCCTGGTGGGGGACGGCGGCCGAGAACAGGACGACGTCGCCGTGGGCCACGAGATTGTCGAGGAACGTCTCCGCCTTGTCGGCCGGCAAATGCTCGGCCACCTCGAGCGTCTGGACGAGGTCGAAGCTGCGCTCGAGGTGGAGCGGTGTCCCAAGGTCGTGGGCGCGGAAATTCGCCGCCGGGATGGCGAGCTGGGCGGGACGCACGTAATCGCCGTCGACCGCCAGCACGTCGGCCACCCCCGCCGTCAGCCATTCGGCTGCCCAGGCACCGTGGCCGGCGCCCACGTCGAGCAAGCTGTCGATGCGCATCTCGGGAAGCAGCAGCGCCGCCACGGCCCGCGCCGAGCGCCGCGAGCCGGCGTCGATGTAGGTGTAGAAGTCGGCGTTATATTCGTGCGCGCTCATCGCCTGCCTTGCCCTTCGCTGCGGTCCCGCTAGAGCGCGAAAGCGGGGCCAGTGCAAGGAACAGCGGGTGGAAGAGCGGGTCAAGGCGTTCGTCGACAGGCATTGGCTGGCGCTGCTCACTGCCGGTTATGCGCTTTTCTTCGCCTATCTGATCTGGTCGCGCTGGAACAACATCCAGGGCTTCGTCCTCAACGACACCGACGACAATATGCGTATGAGCCAGGTGCGCGCCTGGCTCAATCACGGCCAGGACTGGTTCGACCTTCGCCAGTACAAGCTCAACTGGCCCGACGGCGCCAATATGCACTGGAGCCGAGTGGTCGATTTGCCGCTGGCCGGGCTAATGCTTCTCGGCCGGCTGTTCGTCAGCCCGCCCCAGGCCGAGCTGTTCGCGGTCGCGGTCGCGCCGATCCTCCCGCTGCTGGTGCTGATGATCGCGCTCGCCCTTGTCATCCGCCGTTTGGTCCATCCGTCGGCTTGGCCGCTGGCCCTGATCTGCCTGTTCTTCGCCGGATCGACCATGGCGCAGTTCGTGCCAACGCGGATCGATCATCACGGCTGGCAATTGGCGCTGCTAGCCGTCGGCGTGGCCGGAATCGCCGACCCGCGCCGGGCGCGCGGCGGGGTCACGCTCGGCCTTGCCTCGGCCTTATCGCTGGCGATCGGGCTCGAGGCGATGATCTACCTCGCGTTCGCCGGCGCCATGACGGTGCTGATGTGGGTCGCCGACCCGGGCCAGCGCCGCCGGCTCGCCGCTTATGCCGCCAGCCTGTCGGGCGGAACTGCGCTCGGCTTCCTCCTCTTCGCATCGAACGACAATCGCCTGGCGGTGTGCGACGCCTTGTCGCCGGTGTGGCTGAGCGATGCGCTGGTCGGCGGTGCGGCGATGCTGCTTCTGGCGTGGTGGACTCCGGGTGGGTGGAAGGCGCGGCTCGGTGCGGCGGTCGCCGCCGGAGCCGTCATCGCCGCGTTTCACGCTTTTGCCTGGCCGCATTGCCTGTCGCGGCTCGAGGGGGTCAGCGACGAAGTCTACGAGCTGTGGCTGAGCCATGTGCGCGAGGCGCGGCCGTTCTATCGCCACCCGTGGAAGACCGCGGTGGCGATCGTCGCCCTGCCCGCCACCGGCCTCATCGGCTGGGCGGTGCTGGCCTGGCTGCGCCGCAACGATCCGCGTCTGCCGCAGATCGCCGCCGCAGGCTTGCTGGCGCTGACGGCCACGGCGCTGCTGTTCTGGCAAACCCGCACCGGACCGGCGGCGCAGATGCTCGCTATCCCCGGAGCGGTCGCACTGGTCGTGCTGGTCGCCCCGCGGCTCTATAATTCGCGGCTGATGGTGGTGCGCACGCTCGGCACCACCTTACTCGTGCTGCTTGCGCTTGGCGGGCTGGTGCCGCTGCTTCTCGACACGGTCGCGCCCGGCCCCAAGCGCACTGCGCGGCAGATCGCCATCGCCCGCGCCAACAACAGCTGCCCGACGCTGGCCGCCTTGCGCCCGGTCGCCAAGCTTCCCGAGGCGACCATCTTCACCTTCGGTGACCTTGCGCCGCGGCTGATCACCGTCACCCATCACCGGGCGATCATCGGGCCCTATCACCGCAACGGGCCGCAGATTGTCGATGCGATGCGGTTCTTCCGCGGCAGAGCGGACGAAGCGCGCGTCATCGCCGCCAAATACCGCGCCCAATATGTCCTTATCTGTCCAATGATGAGCCAGGCGACGGTATTCATGTCCGAGGCGCCCAAGGGCTTTTACGTGCAGCTCGCGGCCGGCAAGGTCCCGGCCTGGCTGGAGCCGGTGCCTCTGCCCGATGGCTCGCCGCTTCGGCTGTGGCGAGTGAAGGGCTAGGCCCCGGCCAGCCCCGGCAGGCTGCGCTCCAGCCCGTCGAGCACGAACTGGGTCGCCAGCGCGGCGAGAATGACCCCCAGGATCCGCGTGATCATCGCCTCGACCTTGGCCCCGACGAAGCGCATCAGCGGCCCGGCGGCGAGCAGCGCGACCAGTGTCAGCACGATGACCAAGGTCATCGCCGCCAGCACCACCAGCGATTCCTGCAAGCCGTCGGCGCGCGCGTTGAGCAGCATCACCGATGCGATCGAGCCAGGTCCGGCGATCATCGGGATGGCCATCGGGAAGACGCTTACGTCCTCGGCCTCGGGGGTGCCCTTGATCTCCTCGGCGCGCTCCTCGCGGCGCTCGGTGCGGCGCTCGAACACCATGTCGAGCGCGATCATGAACAGCATGATCCCGCCCGCCAGCCGAAAGGCCGACAGCGACACGCCCAGATGCCTGAGCAGCGCCTCGCCGAGAAGCGCGAAGAACATCAGGATGCACCAGGCGACAAGGCAGGAGCGGATCGCCATCCGCCGCCGCTCGGCCGCGCTCGCGCCGCCGGTCAGCGACGCGAAGATCGGCGCGCAGCCGGGCGGGTCGACGATCACCGCGAGGGTGATGAAGGCGGTCGTGAACAGCTCGATCATTACGGCCTGGCCGCCGCGACCTTGTCCTCGATCACCGGCTGCATCACCTTGCCGTCCCACAGCCAGGCGCGAAATTCGCGCTGGCCGTCGGGCGCGACCTGCCAGGCGTAGCGCACGGTGCCGTCGCGGCTGCCGCCGGCCGCCGCTTTCGTTCCACGGCCAAGGCTTCGGACCGCCGGCGGAGGAGCCGGCCGGACCGCGCAATTGGCGATGACCGGCTTGATGTCGCCGCCCTCGTCGCGCGCGAATTTGAGCGCGTCGCCGGCGTCATAAGTCCATTTCCATCCGCCGTTCGGCTGGCGTGCCCAGACGGTGGTGAAATAGCCCACCGACTTGCCGAACTCGCGAACCCACGGGCCGGTGTTGATGGCGATGGTGCCGTCGCACGAGACATAGCTTCGCCCGGGCCACCAATAGACCGAATGCGGCGGGTTCCTGAGCCGGCCGACGAACCGGTGGGCGTTGACGGGCTGCGGGGTGAACATCAGCGCGTCCGGGGTCGACCATTTGCGGAACGCGGTCCACTGGCCGATCTTCTGGGCGTCGGCGGCGAAGGCGCGCTCGGCATCGATCGCGCTTCGCGGCGCGGCGGCCGGCTGCATCGCGGCAAGCACCAGGGCGATCATCATAGGCGTGGCTCCTCCAGCCCCTCGCGGCGGTGGGCCGCCACGAGCGTGTTGCGCAATAGCATGGCAATGGTCATCGGACCGACTCCGCCCGGAACCGGAGTGATCGCCGCTGCGACCTCGCAAGCCTCATTGAAAGCGACATCGCCGACGAGCTTGCCGTCCACCCGGTTGATCCCGACGTCGATGACGGTTGCGCCGGGCTTGATCCAGTCGCCCTTGACCATTTCGGGCCTGCCGACGGCGGCAACAAGAATGTCGGCGCGGCGGCACAGGCCGGGCAGGTCGCGGGTGCGGCTGTGGGCGATGGTCACGGTGCAGCTTTCGGCCAGCAACAGCAGCGCCATCGGCTTGCCGACAATATTGGAGCGGCCGATCACCACCGCGTCCTTGCCAGTGAGGTCGCCGAGTTCGGCCCTGAGGAGATGCAGGCAGCCCAGTGGCGTGCACGGCACCAGCGCCTCGGCCCCGACCGCCAGCCGCCCGGCATTTTCGACATGGAAGCCGTCGACGTCTTTCGCCGGATCGATGCTGGCGATTACCCGCCCCTCGTCGATCTGGCCGGGCAGCGGCAGCTGGACGAGGAGCCCGTCGATTGCCGGATCGCGGTTCAGCTCTTCGACCAGCGCCAGCAGCTCGGCCTCGCTGATGGATTCCGGCAGGCGATGCTCGACCGAGTGCATGCCGGCTTCGCCAGTCGCCTTGCCCTTGGAGCGGACATAGACCGAGCTCGCCGGGTCTTCGCCGACCAGCACCACCGCCAGGCCCGGCGGCCGGCCGACGGTTTCGCGAAAGGCGGCGACGCCATCGGCGATGCGCGAGCGAAGCGCTGCCGCGGCCGCCTTCCCGTCGATCCGCCGGGCGGTCATGGCCTCACACCGAATAGGCGACGTTGCTGAGGATGATGCGCAAGATCCCGATCGTGATCAGCAACAGGAACGGCGACCAGTCGACCCCGCCGGTGGAGGGGAGCACCTTGCGGAACGGGCGGTAGAGCGGCTCGAGCAGGCGGTCGAGGCTCTCGTGGATCGAGCGCAGGCCGGTGTTGCTATGGTTGAACACGTTGAACGCGAACAGCAGGCTCAGGATCGCAGAGGCGATCACCAGCCAGCCGAGCACGTTCAAGAGGAACAGGAGGATCTGGATGACGGTCAGCATCAGCGACGCTTAGCGGGCCTTCGGCGCGGCTTCAATCACGGGGCGAAACGATTGCGCTGGGCTTCGGCGAGGATGACCGCGAAGTCACCGTTCGGAGCCACCCATTCCCGGATCGGCGTCCAGCCGCCGGCGAGCAGCAGCAGTCGGCCGCCGCGCGGGCCGTATTTGTGGCTGTTCTCGCTGTGGATCGACTGGCCCTTGGCGAAGGCGAACTTGCGCCCGTCGATCGCGAATTCGACATCGCGCGTGGCGACGAGGTGCATTTCGACCCGGGTCAGCATGTCGTTCCAGCGCGCCTGGTGAACGAAGGCATCGACCGGGATGTCGGCGCCGAGCTCGCGGTTGATCCGGTGAAGCAGGTTCAGGTTGAATTCGGCGGTGACGCCTTCGGGGTCGTCATAGGCGGCAAGCAATCGCTCGACCGGCTTCAGCCGGTCCATTCCGATCAGCAGCTTCGCGCCGGTGCCCAAGATGTCGCGGAAGTGGCGCAGCAGGTCGGTCGCGCTGCGCGGCACGAAATTGCCGATGGTCGAGCCGGGAAAGAAACCGAGCCGGTCGAGCCCGGCGATCTCCTCTGGTAGGTGGACCGCCTTGGTGAAGTCTGCAACCACCGGATAGACCGCGATCCGCTCGTGATCGGCGTCGACCTCGGCCGCGCTGTCTTTCAGATAGTCGCCGCTGATGTCGATCGGCACATAGGCTTTGGGCTTGACCGCAGCGAGCAGGAGCGGGGTCTTGGTCTGCGACCCGGCGCCGAACTCGACCACTGCTCCGCCGCGGCCGACGAGTGCCGACACCTCCGGCGCGATGTCGGCTAGCAACGCGGTCTCGGTGCGCGTCGGATAATAGGACGGCAGGCGGGTGATGGCGTCGAACAGCTCGCTGCCGCGGCGGTCGTAAAGCCAACGCGCGGGGATCGACGGGATCGGTTCGGCAAGGCCGTTGAGGACATCGGCGCGAAAGGCCGGATCGAAGCTTTCGGAGCCTTGTGGCTCAGGCGTCGCGAGCAAGGCGCACCCCCGTGAACTGCCAGCGCGCGGCCGGCGGGAAGAAATTGCGGTAGCTTGCCCGGCTATGACCCCTCGGCGTGGCGCAGCTGGCGCCCTTGAGCACGAACTGCCCGCACATGAACTTGCCGTTATACTCCCCGACGGTTCCCTTTGCTGGCGTGAAGCCGGGGTAGGGCAGGAAAGCCGATCCGGTCCATTGCCAGACATCGCCGAACGGGCCGCCGCCGGGTGCCGGAACAACCGCTCCGGCGCGGTCGAGCTGGTGGCCGATGAGCGGGTCGGCGGAGCAGAAGAAATCCTCCCACTCGGCCTCGGCAGGGAGCCGCGCCCCGGCCCAGCGTGCGAAGGCGTCGGCCTCGTAGAAGCTGACATGCGCGACTGGCGCGGCAAGGTCGAGGTCGCGGCGGCCGGCGAGGGTGAACGAGGACTGGTTGTCCTCGGCCCAGTAGAGCGGCCGCTCGATGCCGTTTGACTGCCGCCACTCCCAGCCCTCGCTTAGCCACAGCGCCGGATCGTCGTAGCCGCCGTCAGCGATGAACTGTTGCCATTCGCCGTTCGTGACGCAGCGTCCCGCAATGGCGTGGGGGTGGAGCAAGGCCTGGTGACGCGGGGTTTCGCAGTCGAACGCGAAACCTGCCCCCGAAGGGGCGCCGATCTCGACCACGCCCGCTCGCCCGGGATGGAACTGCAGCGGCTCGGCGGCGAAGCAGGGTGCCGGGTCGATCTCGCCATAGGACGGCTCAAGCGGGTTTTCGGCGAAGGTGGCGAGTATGTCCGTGAGCAGCAGTTCCTGGTGCTGCCGCTCGTGCTGGATGCCGAGCTCGACCAGAGGCAGCGCCTCGTTCGCCAGGCCGGGTAGGGCGCGCTCGAGCGCCTCGTCGACTGCCGCTCGCCACCGACGCACCTCTTCGAGGCTCGGGCGGCTGATCATGCCGCGCCGCGGCCGCGGGTGGCGTGTTCCTTCGCCTTCGTAATAGCTGTTGAACAGGTAGGCCCAGCGCTCGTCGTAAAGCGCATAGCCCTGCACATGGTCGCGAAGCACGAAGGTTTCGAAGAACCACGTCGTGTGGGCGAGGTGCCATTTGGCGGGGCTTGCGTCGGGGTGCGGCTGGATGGTCGCGTCGGCGTCGCTGAGCGGCTCGGCGAGGGCGAGTGTCAGCGCGCGGGTCGCGGCGAGCCGCGCTCCGAGACGATCCTCTAGTTGGTGCGGGTGGCGCCGGGTTGCCACAGCACGTCGCCTCCCTCCTGAGCCGCCGTCCAACGCGCGGCGACGAACAAATGGTCCGACAGCCGGTTGAGATAGGCCAGCGCATGAGGATTGACCGGCTCGGCGGAGTTCAGCGCAACCACCGCGCGCTCGGCGCGGCGGACGATCGCGCGGGCGAGGTGCAACTGCGCGGCGGCGACCGACCCGCCCGGAAGGATGAAGCTGGTCAGCGGCGAAAGGTCCGCGTTGAGGATGTCGATTCGTTTCTCGAGCCGCTCGATCTGGCCCGGCTCGATCCGAAGCGCGCCGGCCACATTGCCCGGCGTGGCCAGGTCGGCGCCGAGGTCGAACAGCTCGTTCTGGACCAGCCGCAAGTCCGCCGCGAGCGGGCCCTCTTCGAGCGATGCGATTGCCAGGCCGAGCGCGCTGTTGGCCTCGTCGACCTCGCCCACCGCATCGAGCCGCGCGCCCGCCTTGCTGGCGCGGCTGCCGTCGACCAGCCCGGTCGACCCGTCGTCGCCGGTGCGGGTGTAGATCTTGTTGAGCTTGACCAGCCTCGCCGCCCTATCTGCCGCCGCCGGCGAGGAGCAGGATGACGACGACGATCATGATCGCCACGCCCTGGTAGAGCACGCGCTTGCGCATGTAATGCTGCTGGCGCTCGCCCGACATATCCTTGCCCGATGCCATCGCCATCACTCCCCGCACGAGGACGTAGGCGGTCGCGCCCATGGCAACGACCAGCGCGATGATGAGGAGCGCGTTCATGGCCGACGATCTAGGCGCTCGACAGCCGGAATCCTAGGGGCAGAAAGCCCGTACGAAGCTGCTCGGCAAGCCCGCGTCCGTCGATCCCGGAGTCGCGCATGGCGATCAGGGTCGGCGACTGGTCGCGCTTGGCGAGGCGTCGGCCGTCGGCGTGGAGGACCAGCGGATGATGCAGGTAGGTCGGCTCGGGCAAATCCAACAGCTTCTGGAGCAGGCGCTGGATCGGGGTCGAGGGGCGAAGGTCCTCGCCGCGGACGACGAGATCGACCCCGCTCGCGCCGTCGTCGACGACGCAGGCGAGATGGTAGGAGGCCGGGGCGTCCTTGCGCGCCAAAATGGCATCGCCGAAATCCGCCGGCGCCGAGGCATGCGCGGTCCCGTCCGCTTCCCGCCACCCCGGAAGGCCGGTGGCCGCCAGCGCCTTGGCGCTGTCGAGCCGCCAGCTGTGCGGCGTCGTGGCCCGCCGCTGCGGGTCGTCTGGCAGCGCGCGGCAGATTCCGGGGTAGGCGGCGCCGGAATCGCCGTGCGGCGCGGTCAGCGAGGCGGCGATGTCGGCGCGCGTGCAGAAGCAGGGATAGACCAGCCCGCGATCCTTCAGCCGCTCCAATGCCTCCGCGTAAATTCCCGTGCGCTGCGACTGGACGATCGGCTCGCCGTCGTACGCAAGGCCTAGCCAGGCGAGGTCCTCCATGATGCCGTCGACGAACTCTGGGCGGCAGCGGCCGGGGTCGAGGTCCTCGATGCGCAGCAGCCAGCGCTCGCCCGCCGAGCGGCCGACCACCGCAGAAAAGGCATGGCCGAGGTGAAGCCGTCCCGACGGCGAGGGCGCGAAGCGTGAGATGCTCACTGTGGTAGAATCGGCTCTTGACGGCGAATCATGGTTCGATTCATCATGCCGTCATCGCGGGGTGGCATCCGCGGGACTGACAAGGGAAGACGGCCGGACCCAAAGGCCTCTCCACCTTGCGTGCGACGGGGCCGGGGGAGCTTCAGTTCGGACCACCGAACGGGAGCAACGCGCACGTGTACCACCCCGATCTCCTCCGCCATCCCGACAGCTGCCCGGCGCTCGTGCTCAACGCCGATTACACGCCGCTGAGCTACTACCCGCTGAGCCTGTGGCCGTGGCAGACCGCGGTCAAGGCGATGTTCCTCGAACGCGTCGACGTCGTCGCCCATTACGACCGCGAGGTGCATTCGCCGAGCCAGGCGCTCAAGCTGCCGTCGGTCATCGCGCTGCGCCAGTTCGTCCGGCCCAACGAGCATCCGGCGTTCACGCGCTTCAACCTGTTCCTCCGCGACCGCTTCCGCTGCGTCTATTGCGGGTCGGGGCGGGAACTGACCTTCGACCATGTCCGTCCCCGCGCCCAGGGCGGACGCACGACGTGGGAGAATGTCGCCACCGCCTGCGCGCCGTGCAACCTCAAGAAGGGCGGGCGAACGCCGCGCCAGGCGGGGATGCACATCCACCGCGAACCGATCCGCCCGACCAGCTGGCAATTGCAGGATCACGGCAAGAGCTTCCCGCCCAACTACCTTCACTCCAGCTGGCGCGACTACCTCTACTGGGACGTCGAGCTGGATCCGTAAGCGAACTGGCTGCGCAGCGCGTCGCCGATCTCCGGGTCGGCCAGGCCGAGCGCCATGTTGGCGGTGACGAACCCGAGCTTGGTGCCGCAATCGTAGCGCACGGAGTCGACCGTCACGGCGTGGAACGGCTGCGTGCCGATCAGCTGCGCCATCGCGTCGGTCAGCTGGATCTCGCCGCCGGCGCCGGTCTCCTGGGCGTCGAGCACGCCCATCACCTCGGGCTGAAGAATGTAGCGGCCGATCACGCCCAGGGTCGACGGCGCATCCTCGGGCCTGGGCTTCTCGACCAGGCCGCGCACCTCGGTGCGGTTGCCCTCGCGCGCGCCGGGCGTGACGATTCCGTAGCTCGCCGTCCGGTCGCGCGGCACCTCGGCGGCGCAGACGATGTTGCCGCCGACCGCTTCATAGGCCTCGACCATCTGCTTAAGCGCGCTCGGCACCATAAGATCGTCGGGCAGGAGCACGGCGAACGGTTCGTTGCCGACGACGTGGCGCGCGCACCATACCGCGTGACCGAGGCCTAGCGGACGCTGCTGTCGGACCGAGACGATCTCGCCATAATCGGTCCTCGAGGATTGCAGCGCATCGAGGCTCTTGCCGGCCTTTTCCATCACCGCCTCGAGCTCGAAGCTCATGTCGAAATAATCGACCAGGCTCGACTTGCCGCGGCCGGTCACGAAAATGAGCTGCTCGATGCCGGCCTCGCGCGCCTCGTCGACGGCATATTGAATGAGCGGGCGATCGACGATCGTCAGCATTTCCTTTGGGATCGACTTGGTCGCCGGGAGAAGCCGCGTACCGAGCCCGGCGACCGGGAAGATCGCCTTACGAACCGGCGCGAAGCTCATTCGGGCTCGCCGACGCGGGTCGGGTCCTCGTCCTCGGCGGGTTCCTCGGCTGGCGGGGCGGGGGGCGCGGCGCCGCCGTCGGGCGGCGGCAGGTCGAAGCGGTCGGTCTCGCGCGGGAGCGAGCGGGTGACCAGCTCGTCGACCCGTTCGGGCGCGGCCATCACCGTCGGGCGAAGCAAATCCTCGGCATCGGGCGTGACCTGCGCCAGCGCCGGCTTGACCGGCAGCGGCTGACCCGCCGCGGGCTTGAGCGGCGCGGTATCGCCGCACGCGGCCAGCATCAGCGGCAAGGCAAGAATGGCAACAGGCCGGATCATCTACCGTCTCCCGCGGGCCGCTCGGGCGGCCCTGACCGCCTCTGCTACAAGCTCCGGCGCCGTCCCGCCAGCGGAGCGTCGCGCAGCGACCGAGGATTCGACCGACAGCAACGGAAGCACCTCGGCGGTGATCCGCGGGTCGACCGCCTGAAGCTCGGCCAAGGTCAATTCGTCGAGCGCCTTGCCCCTCGCTTCCGCCGCAGCGACCGCGCGCCCGGCGACATGGTGCGCGTCGCGGAACGGAACTCCGGCCTGTCCGGCCAGCCAGTCGGCAAGGTCGGTGGCGGTAGCGTGGCCCGCCGCCGCCGCGGCGCGCATTCGCTCCGGCACGAAGTCGAGCTCGGCGATCATCCCGGCCATCGCCGCCAGGCTGAGGGTTAGCAGATCGTGGGCGTCGAACAGCGGCGGCTTGTCGTCCTGAAGGTCCTTGGCATAGGCCAAAGGCAGGCCCTTCAGCAGCACCAGCAGCGCGACGAGGTCGCCGACGATCCGCGCCGAATGGCCACGCACCAGCTCGGCCGCGTCGGGATTGCGCTTGTTGGGCATGATCGAGCTTCCGCTCGACCAGGCGTCGGGCAGGCGCACGAAGCCAAACGGCTGCGACGCCCACAGCACGATCTCCTCGGCCAGCCGCGACAAATGGACGGAAGTCAGCGCGGCGGCGTGGAGATAATCGACCGCGAAATCGCGGTCGCTGACCGAATCCATGCTG
>DASTDT010000117.1:0-9653 GCA_035710225.1 Sphingomicrobium sp. | reverse complement strand
CGCGATCTCGTCCTCGCTAAGCGCGAGGCGGGCGAGCTTGGCGACGTGGCGAACCTCTTTTTCGGTTACGGACATGAGAGGGGCCGATAGCCGCGCGACCCCTCCCCTTCAACGCCTATTCGAAAGCCACGCCCACCGGTTTGCCGTCGACGTAGACCTGCTTGCGTTCGACCTCGCGCAGCTCGATCGTCGCGTTCGTCAAATCCTCGACCAAGGCCACCGGGTCGGTCTCGGTCGGCGGCGGAACCGGTTTCCCGGCCGAGTGCGACACCCGGTCGAGGTCGATGATGCGCATCGAGACCATCGACGGGCCGGCACCGGCGTTCATTAGTGCCAGGCGTCGTTCGTCGATCCGAATGAGCGCGCAACGGTTGGGCGCGCCGCAGCCATAGGCCGTTGCAATGTGCCGCCGCAGCACCTCGTCCAGCCGAATGTCCGGGCTTGCGAGGCGCAGGCTGCGGTCCAGGCTTGCTTCGGCTTGCGCGGTGCGCACGACGGTCTCCGCGTTGCGCCGATCGTCGCTTTCCAGCGCGCGAGCGGCCATCCGCCTCCACTCCGCCGGTCCCGACTCCGCCAGCCGGGAGAGCGCACGGCGGCCGCTAGGACCGAACTCGAACGCCATCGCCGCCCAGTCGAACTCGGCAGCCTCGACCCGGCCGGACTCGAGCCGCGCAAGCTGGGAGCGGCTGCTGATCGCACCGAAATCGAACACCGGCAGGGCAAGCACCAGGGCGAGCCCGCTGACGCCGATCGCAAGCCGCTTCTGGTAATCGCGAAGCCGCTCGTCGAACTGCCCGCGCCCGCGGATCCACGCCAGCCAGTTGGCGATGCCGAAGGCGATGGCGACGAGGCAGGCGATGACGCCCCACAGCCGCTCTGGAGTCCAGCCATATTGGTCGACCCTTATTCCCATCGACACCAGGGCGAGGATTCCGAGCGGGAGGACGGCGGCGAGCAGGCCGAGTTCGGTCAGCTTCCACAACAGGCCCTTCCCGCGCTCGTCGGACGAGTCGCCGATGATCGCGTTCAGAAGCACGAAGGCGAATGCGGCTGCTGCCAGCAGCATCGGGGTCTCGGGCACGCCCGACTTCCACAGGCCGGCAAAACCGGTGGCGGGAAGCGCGAGCAGGAACAATGCTAGCGACCCGGCGAGGATCGGCGCCAGGATCGCGGCGACCAGGGACACCAGCCGCTGGAGCGTGCCGAGGAGCGGTGCGCGCTCGCGCAAGGTCGCGCTTGCCGCGCCGAACGCCGCGCCGGCCAGCATCCAGGCGAACCAGCCCTTTTCGAGCAGCTGGCGAAAGACCGAAATTCCGATCGCGTCGAACAAATGCGCGAGCAGGAAACTCATCAAGAAGGTGAGGCCGGTGAACGCCAGGCTCGCCGCGCCGATGATGGCGTCGCTCCACACGTAGCGGTGAAGCGACGGATAGGGCAGCGCAAGCCGGCCCTCGTCGCGAACGACCTGGAACAAGGGCGCGGCGATCCCGACCGCCAGCAGCGCCGACAGGAAGGGGAATTCGACGATCTCGCCGCGGTAATTGTAGGAGGCGGTGTAGAATCCGACCAGCGCCACCACCACGCCCCAGCCGAGCGCGAAGCCGGCCGCCCACGCCAGGCGCAGGCGCTCGGCGGTAATCAGGAACGCCAAAGTTGCGACCATCACGAACGTCGCCGCCGCCTGGCGCAGCGGCGACGGTTCGGCCGCTCCGGTTTCGCCCACCAGCTGCCAAAAGATCAGCCCGGCGATCGCCCCAATCGCCGCCATCAGCCACGGCCGCATCGGCCAGCCCTTCGCTTGTTCGCCTTGCATCATCCCCATCCTCTTCACGTTCCTGACTGCCCGCCAATGAACGCCGCGGCAATGAGCGTCATGAGCAAGTTGTGAGCCGACGCTGAAAAGGGCACGGAGCGCCTTGCTTGCCCCGGTGGACCCTCGCCGCTAGGCGGCGGCCCATGCTTGCCCGCCGTTTCCTCGGATGCGTGTTCGTCCTCATCCTGCTAGCCGTCGCCGGGGCGGTCGCCTTCTATCAGTTCGGAAGCGCGATGCTGGTCCGCGCGGCGACCCCGGCCGGGAAATTCGAACGGCCGGCCCCCTCGAGCGATCCCGACTACGCCGTCGCCGCAAGCTGGCTAAGCCGGCCAGGAGCGGTGCTGCCCGAGGCGAACTGGTCCCCCGCAGGTGTTTCCGGCGGGCAGAAGCGCGCGGCCACCTTCTACCTCCACCCCACCACCTATCTCGCGACCGACCGCTGGAACGCGCCGCTGCGCGCCTCAGGCCAGGCCGAGACCAGCCTGCGGCGGTTCCTCCAGAGCCAAGCGAGCGCGTTCAACGGAGTGTCGGACGTCTGGGCGCCGCGCTATCGCCAAGCGGCCTATGGCGCATTCCTGCTCGACAATGCCAGCGCCCGCCAGGCGCTCGACCTCGCGTTCGCCGATGTCCTGAGCGCGTTCGACCGCTTCCTCGCCGAGGTTCCCGCTGAAACGCCGGTCATCCTCGCCGGGCACAGCCAGGGTTCGCTCCATCTCACGCGCCTGCTCGCCCAGCGCCGCGGCGCCCTTCGCGATCGGCTGGTCGCCGCCTACGTTGCCGGCTGGCCGGTGGGCGCGAAGGCGGACCTGCCGGCGATGGGTCTTTCCGCCTGCCGCTCGGCGCGGCAGGCCGGCTGCCTGCTCAGCTGGCAGAGCTTTGCCGAGCCGGCCAACACCAAGCTGGTAACCGACGCCTGGGTCGGCACGCGCGGGCTGGCCGGTCGGGCGCGGACCCGCGCCGACATGCTGTGCGTCAATCCGCTCACCGGCACGCTCGGCGGTTCCGCACCGCCGTCCGCCAATCCCGGCACGCTGGTGCCGAATCGCGCCATGAGGGAGGCCGCGCTCCAGCGCGGCGCGGTGGGCGCTGCGTGCGACGACGGCTTCCTCAAGCTCTCGGGCGCGATCCCGGATCTCGGGCCGTTCGTCCTGCCCGGCAACAATTATCACGTTTACGACTACGCCTTGTTCTGGGCCAGCATCCGCGCCGATGCCGAGCGCCGGCTCGGCGCCTGGGCGAACCGGTGATCAGCACCGCCGCGCCCGATTTCCTGGCCATGCTCGGCCGGGCCAGCGGGCGCCTTCTTGCGCTCGACGTCGGCACCAAGACGATCGGCCTCGCGACCTGCGATTCGAGCTGGAGCTTCGCCACCCCGCTCGAGACCCTGACCCGCGGCAAGTTCACCGCCGACCTCGAGCGCCTCGCCGGGATCGCCCGAGCCAATGAGTCCGTAGGCCTCATCGTTGGCCTTCCGCTTAGCATGGACGGCAGCGACAGCCGGCGGACCCAGTCGGTGCGGGCGTTCGCGCGCAACCTCCTGCCCCTCAACCTGCCGATCCTGCTGTGGGACGAGCGCTGGTCGACCGTGGCCGCGGAGCGGGCGATGATCGACCAGGACATGAGCCGCGCCAGGCGGGCTGAGAAGATCGACGCCCACGCCGCCGCCCACATTCTTCAGGGCGCGATCGACGCGCTGGTCAACATCGCCCCGCACGATTAGGAACCTCACTTCGATGCACCTGCTGTCGATCGAAAGCCTAAGCGACGAGCGGATCGCCGCCATCCTCGCCGGCGCCCGGCAGTGGTTCGATTTCAACCGCTCGGCGCGGCGCAACGACCATCGGCTCGACGGGCTGACCGTCCTCAACGCCTTTTTCGAGAACTCCACCCGCACTCTGCTGAGCTTCGAGATCGCCGCCAACCGGCTCGGCGCGCAGGTTGTCACCATGCAGGTCGAGCGAAGCTCGATGAAGAAGGGCGAGACGCTCGAGGACACGGCGCGAACGCTCAACGCCATGCGGCCCGACTCGATGGTCATTCGCCACGGCCGGAGCGGCGGCGCGGCGGACGTCGCGGCGCTGGTCGATTGCCCGGTGATCAACGCCGGCGACGGCACCAACGAGCACCCCACCCAGGCGCTGCTGGACGCCGCGACGCTGGAGCGGCACTTCGGCCGGATCGCCGGCCTCACCGTCGCCATTTGCGGCGACATCCGCCACAGCCGGGTGGCGCGGTCCAACCTGTTGCTGCTGCGCCGACTCGGCGCCGAAGTGCGGCTGGCGGGCCCGCCCGAAATGATGCCCGACGAGGCCGAGGCGATGTCGATCGACGAAGCGGTCTCCGGGGCCGACGCCGTGATGATGCTGCGGGTCCAGCGCGAGCGTCTGGACGGCGAGCTAGGCGATGCGCCGGGCGAGTTCCTCGCTCTTCACGGCCTCACCCGTAAGCGGTTCGCCTTGGCGGCACCTGGAGCGATGGTGCTTCACCCCGGCCCGATCAACCGCGGGGTCGAGATCGACGGCGCGCTGGCCGACGATCCGGACCGCTCGCTGATCCTGACTCAAGTGGAAATGGGCGTGGCCGTGCGAATGGCCTGTCTCGACCTGCTCACCGCTGAGCGGCGCGGCGAGTCTTCGTCAGCGTAGCGCGAGCCGGACAGGCTGGTCGCCGCCGGACGAACGCACGAAGCAACTCGCACCCGCCCGCTTAAGGCTGGCGCAATAGGCTTGCGCCGCACGGCCCGATGCGAAGCCCGCCACCGACAGGCGATAGACGGTCGATGAGCCGGCGTTGAAGCGCGCGGTGGTCGGCGAATAGTTGCGGAGCGACGGGTGCTTCGCCGCATAGCGCGCCCAGGCGCTCTCGACATTGCCGCGATTGGCGAAGGCGCCGAGCTGGACAACGGCTCCGCCGGCCTTGACCGGCGCAAGCGCTGCCCGGCGCTGCTGGGCCTTGGCGGCGACGACGCGCGGCCGGAAGGCGGGCACGGGTGCGGATTCGGCGAGTTGCGGAGCCGCCGCTTCTACGACCGGCGCTGGCGGCACGAACGTCGGGACGGCTGCGGCAATGGCGACGGCGGGGACTGTGATCTCCGGCGGCGCTTCGTCGGCCACGACGGGCGCCACGGCGGCCACGGCTTGCGCAGCGCTGGCGGGCGCCGCGTCGACCGGCGGCTGGTAGGAGCCGACCTCGACCGGGGGAGCGGCCGGAGCCTCCGGCGGAGCGGCGGGCGGATAATAGGCCGGGGCCACGCTGGGAGCGGCTTCGTTGACCGCCAGGCGCGGGGCCTCGCGGTTGAGGGCCAGGCGAACCGGTTGGCCGGGGTCGGCGGCAGCCGGGGAAATGCCGGTCAGTGCGGCGAGCTGGTCCGACGCGCGTGTGGGCTTGGCAAAGCTCATCCACTGCTGAAGCCGGGCCTCGACCTGGTCGGCGGGCAGGTCCTGCGCGGCGACGGTCCGGGCCATGGTCCAGTCGCCGGCAAGGGCGTGGGCCAAAGCGAGATTCTGGCGAACCCGCGCATCGGCGCCAGTCTGCCGGGCGGCGGAATCGAGCAGCAGCGCAGCGTCGGCGGGGCGGCCGGCAAGCGCCAGCGCCAGACCGAGGTCGGCCGGATCGAGGATCGATTGCGCCGATTGCAGCAGCGCGATCGCCTCGTTGGACTTGCCCTGGCCGATGGTGACTAACGCCAGCTTGAGGACGACGGGCGCCTGGTCGCCCTGGAGCGCGAGCGAATCGCGATAGGCCGCTTCGGCCGAGGCGAAGCGTCCGCCAGCGAAATAGGAATTGCCGAGCAAGGCGCGGAACTGGGCGCTTGCCGGCGAATGTTCGACGGCGCGCTCGGCATAGGTGATGGCGGAGGCGTAATCGCCCTTGTCGAGGGCGGCGATGGCGCGGGTCGCCAGGCCGACGTTCGACGCGCCGGCCTTGCCCGAAGCGGAGGCCTTGCCGGCCATCCTCGATCCGGGGGTGGCACAACCGGACAGCAGTCCGATCACGCCCAAAGCGCTAAGTGCGGTTCCGATCCGGATCGACCTGGCCATGTTCACTATTCCTTTTTCAGCCCCTCTTGGCGAGGGGTGCCTTCTCGGCCATCGAGTCGAGCTCCGGCATGGAGCCGAGGAAGGCGTCGAGCGCTTCGGTGACGATCTGCTGGGCCGAACGCCCGGTAACCGCGCACGCCAGCCGAAGCTTGAGGTGCCGCTGCTTTTCGAGGCGGAGCGTGAACGCCGCCTTGTCCTTCGATCCCGGGACGGAGCGGGTAACCGCGGCCCGCCGCGGCGACGGCGCCACGACCGAACGAACGATCTTGACCGGCGCGGGCGCCGGGACCGTCACGTCGGCGACCGTCGCTTGCACCGGCTCGTCGTCGACCTGGGCCTGGACTTCGCTGAGGGCCGCGACGAGCGGCTCTTCGTCGGCTTCGAACAGTTCGGCGGTGTCGTCGTCATCCTCCCCTTCGTCGCTGCAATCGGACAGGCGGTCGGCGATCTCGGCCTGCTGGTCGTGGACCGGGGATCCGACCGGAGTCAGCGCGGCAAGCGGATTACGCAGCGGCATCGGCTGAATTTCGGCTCCGAACGCGTCATGCGACTCGTCCGCAGCGCCGTCGGCCGGCTTGGGCGGCTCGAACCCCATATCGTCCCAGCCGAGATCCTCGAGGCCGGACCCGCTCTGGCCGAAACCCTGCGGGCGCATGGCCGGTCGGGCCGAACCCTTGCGGGCCAGCAAGCCGGAAGAAAGTGACGCGAATGCTTTGGGCTCGCCCATCGTCCCCTAGCTCCTTACTGGCCCACCACGCGGCGGCCGAAGCCACCCATGGGACGCGGGCTGGCCGCACCAATGCCCGCCGCCTGGTTCGGGGCGGCAAAGACGGTACGGCGGAAATTCTTTTCGAGGCGGTCGGATACATAGTCCCACAGCTCGACCACTTCGCGCGCCGAGCGTCCGCCGGGATCGACCTCCATCACGGTGCGGCCGTCGATCATCGAGGCCGCGAAATCGGTGCGGTGGTGGACGGTGACCGGGGCGACGGTGCCATGCTGTGACAAAGCGACCGCGGCTTCATAGGTGATCTTGGCCTTGGGCGTAGCGGCGTTGACGACGAACAGCAGCGGTTTTCCGGCGCGGTCGCACAAGTCGACGGTGGCGCCGACTGCGCGCAAATCGTGCGGGCTCGGACGGGTCGGAATGACGATCAGCTCGGCCACCGCGATGACGCTCTGGATGGCCATGGTGATCGCCGGCGGGGTGTCGATCACCGCCAGGCGAAAGCCCTGCTGGCGGAGCACCTCCAGGTCGGACGCGAGCCGCGCAACCGTGGTCTGGGCGAAAGCCGGCATGTCGGCTTGCCGCTCGTTCCACCAATCGGCAAGCGAGCCTTGGGGATCGATATCGATCAGGCAGACGGGACCTGCGCCCGCCAATTGCGCCTGCACCGCCAGATGTCCGGACAAGGTCGTTTTTCCCGACCCGCCTTTCTGCGATGCCATTGCCAGAACGCGCATTCTCTTCCCCTCGCCCAATAGAACGGCTGATCAGGCTGCCAACTGACCCCAAAGGCCCTAAATATTGGTTAATGGAGGCACGACCTTGTTGACCTGGCCATGGCTCGATAGCGTCGGCCGGCATCTGCTGGAGGCGGGTCTGGAAATGCGTGCGTGGACGGCAAGCGTGGTGACGGCGTTCCTCTGTGCGGCGGCGCTTGCCGCGGCGCCGGTCGACGCCGCGGTGAAGACCGGAATCGAGGCATGGCAGAAAGGCGAACACGCCCGCGCCATTGCCATCTGGCGGCCGCTTGCCGCCAATGGGAACAGCGACGCCGCCTTCAACCTTGGCCAGGCCTATCGGCTGGGGCGCGGGGTCGCCGCCGACAGCGGCCAGGCCAAGACGTGGTTCGAGCGCGCCGCCAAGGCCGGGCATCTCGATGCCCAGGTCAGCCTTGGCCTGCTGCTGTTCGACAGCGGCTCGCGGCGCGAGGGGCTGGCCTGGCTGACCCGTGCCGCCGAACGCGGCGAGGCGCGCGCTTTGCTGGTGGTCGGCACCGCCTTGTTCAACGGCGACGATATCGCGCGCGACCTGGTCAAGGGCTATGCCTACGTCAGCCGCGCCGCCGCCCAGGGCCTCGCCCCGGCCAAGACCACGCTGGCGGAGATGGACCAGGTCCTGCCGCTCGAGCAGCGGCGCGCGGGAGTCGCCCTGGCCTTGCAGGCCGCCAGGCCCGAACGCACCGCCACGAAAGGCGCGCCCAAGCCGTCGCCTTCGAAGCCCGTTGCGCCGAAAGCGGCCGCGCCCGCCGCTCAAGCGCCTGCCGCATCGGCCGCCCCGGCAGCTGTCAAAGCCGCCGCCGGGGGAGCGTGGCGGATCCAGCTCGGCGCATTCTCGACCAAGGGCAGCGCACAGGCCCTGTTTTCCAGGCTCTCAGGCCGGCTCGGGGGCGCCCAGGCTTATTATGTCCCCGTGGGCGCGATGACCCGCCTTCAGGCCGGGCCGTTTGAGTCGCGGTCGGCGGCAGCCGCCGCTTGCGCGGCGCTCAAGCCGCAACCCTGCTTCCCGGTTCAGGCCCGCTAGCGCTCCACCCAGTGCCGGCGCGCGATGCCTTGCGCCCACAGCAAGGCGTCGAGGCCGTGATGGTCGAGCCGGGCTCCGGCCGCCTCGGCGAGCAGCGGTTTGGCACGATACGCCACGCCGAGTCCCGCCGCGGCGATCATCGGCAGGTCGTTGGCCCCGTCACCCACCGCCAGAACCGCCTCCCGCGGAAACCCCAGCCGGTCCCGCGCGGCGATCAGGGCGTCCCGTTTCGCCTTGGCGTCGACGACCACGCCGGCGGTTCTTCCCGACAGCCGCTCGCCGTCGCGCTCCAGGATGTTGGCTCGAAAATCATCGAAGCCGAGCTGCCGCGCGACCGGCGCGACGAAATCGGTGAAGCCGCCCGACACCAGCAGGCTGTGGGCGCCATGCGCACGCATCGTCCGGACAAGGGTTTCGGCGCCGGCGCTCGGCCGGATCCGCTCGGCCAGGCAACGGCCGATGGCCGCCGCCTCGAGGCCCTCGAGCAGAGCCACGCGCTCGGCAAGCGCGGCGGCAAAGTCGATCTGCCCAAGCATCGCCCGCTCGGTGATCGCCGCGACCTCGGGCTTGATCCCTGCGAAGTCGGCCAGTTCGTCGATGCACTCCTGGCCGATCATGGTCGAATCCATGTCGGCGACGAGCAGCCGTTTGGCGCGCTGCGCGGCCGGTTGGACGACGACGTCGCACCCCTCCCAGCCTTCCAGCGCGGCGCGTGCCTGCGCCATGTCGGGAACCACGAGATCGGCTGCGTCGCCTTCGTCCACCCACGCGTGGAAGCGTGCTCCGGGGACCCGCTCGATCCCTTCGGCGAGCAGCCTGTCATCGAGGCGCCCGGCTGCTATCAGCGTGGCAATGAGCATTGCGGACCGCCCTCCCCTGATCGTCATCGCCGGTCCGACGGCGAGCGGCAAGAGCGCGCTTGCGATGAACTGCGCGCAAGCGACCGGCGGGACCATCGTCAATGCTGACGCCAGCCAGCTTTATAGCGAAATTCCGATCCTGTCGGCGGCACCGAGCGAGGCGGGTCGGGGATCGGTCCCGCACCTTCTGTATGGGGAGAGAAGCGGCGATAAGCCGTGCTCGGCGGCGCAATGGGCGGCGCTGGCGAAGGAGGCCATCGCGCGAATCCATGGTTCGGGCGCCATCCCCATCCTGGTCGGCGGAACAGGCCTCTATTTGCGCACGCTGATCGAGGGCATCGCCCCGGTGCCGGAAATCGACCCGGCCGTCCGCGCCGAAGTGCGCCGCGCCTCGGTCGAGGACAATCGCGAGG
>DASTDT010000116.1:0-3573 GCA_035710225.1 Sphingomicrobium sp. | reverse complement strand
ACAACGCGTTGGAACGTTTGCCCCCGACCGGCCATTCTAGGCCGATGCAACGCGACATCGCCAAGACCCTCACCTATCTCTCCATCCATCTGACGATCGGCTTTTCGGTGGCCTATGCCTTCACCGGCTCGCTGTCCGTCGCCGGCGGGATCGCGCTGATCGAACCGTGCATCAACGCGGTGGCTTTCTTCTTCCACGAGAAGGCATGGGCGCGGAACTGGAAGATGAAGTGGAAGTCCGCCAACCGGATGCTCGCCGGCTAGGCGGACCCCGCCTCCCCCGCTACCGCTTGAGCGCCTCCGCCAGTCCCGGGGCATGTTCCGCGCCGTGCGGGACCTTGGCGGTCGATTTCTTGAGCACGTCGCCGATCGGCTCGGCCCGCCCGCCGAGGCAGTTGGCGAGGAAATTCTCCTCGATCGCGGCGAAGGCGATGCGGTTCTCCGGGCGGGCGAAGCCATGTCCCTCGTCCGGGAACAGGACGTAGGTCACGGGGATGCCCTTGGCCTTCATCGCCTCGACGATCTGGTCGGATTCGGCCTGCTTGACGCGCGGGTCGTTGGCGCCCTGGCCGATCAACAGCGGCTTCTTGATCTTGTCGACATGGGTCAGCGGCGAGGCCGCCTTGAGGATCGCCCGCCCTTCCTCCGTCGTGGGGTCGCCCATGCGCTTGTAGAACTGCTGCTTGAACGATTCCCAATAGGGCGGGATGGTGCCCAGCAATGTGAACAGGTTCGACGGGCCGACGATGTCGGCTCCGCAGGCGAACTTGTCGGGGGTAAGCGTCAGTCCGGCCAGGGTCGCATAGCCGCCGTAGCTGCCGCCTTCGATCGCCACCTTGCCCGGCGTGGTAACCCCATTGGCAATCGCCCAGTCGACCGCGTCGATTAGGTCGTCGTGCATCTTGAGGCCCCATTGCAGGTCGCCGGCGGAGATGAAGTTCTTCCCGAAGCCCGTCGAGCCGCGATAATTGACCGCCAACACGGCATAGCCGCGGTTGGCGAACCATTGGTGGTAGGGGTCGAACCCGTGATTGTCGCGCGCCCACGGCCCGCCATGGACGGTGAGGATCATCGGCACCGGCTTGTCGGCTCGGCCGTCGCCATTGGCGTCGGCGCCGGCCGGAAGGGTCAGGTAACTCGGCAGGACCAGCCCGTCGCGGGCCTTGATCTCGACCGGCCACATCGGCACCAGCGGCGCCCCGACCAGCTCCGGCCTGCCCGTATAGAGCTTGGTCAACGTGCCCGCCTTGCGGTCGAACAAATGGACCGAGGACGGCTCGACCACCCGGTCGACCGCGACCACCCACCTGTCGTCGGCGTCGGTGCGTGACTGAACCCCCACCGACCCGCCGAGCTTGTGCTCGAGCCACTTGAGCGACGCCCCGACATTGGGGTCGAGCGCGTTCCACTCGGGCTTCAGATATTCGGCCTGAAAAGCTTCGGCCCGAAGGGTGGTCGGGTTGACGAGAACCGTGCTGATGTCGGCCTTGGGGCTTTCGGCGAGGACGGTCGTCGCCCCGCTGGCGACATCCTGGGCGATCAGCGCGGCGGTGTTCCGGCCGCGGCTGTCGATCCAGTACAAAGTGTCGCCGTCGGCGGTGAAGCCGGCGGGATTGGTGGTCAGCGAATCCTCGAGCCCCACGCTCGCGAACGGCTTGGCTTCGATCTTGCCGCCGACGATCCGGTAATAGTCGGTTCCGCCGTCGTCGCGCGACTTCAGCGCCATGCGCAGCTTGAGGTCGTTGTCGGCAAGGAAGCCGGCATAGCCCTCGTTGCGCTGGACGAGGGTCAGCTTGCCGGTCTTCAGATTGAGGCTGTGGACGTCATGCCACTTGGAATCGCGGTTGTTGAGGCCGACGAGAACCCGGTCCTTGTGCTTGTTGGAGATGCCGACCAGTTGCACCCGGGTCTTCTTGAACGGGGTCAGCGCGACCTGCTTGGCGCTCGCCACGTCGACCCCGTAGAGCAGGAAGTCTTCGTCGCCGTCCTTGTCCTGGATGAACAGGATCTGGGTCGAATCCGGCGACCAGAAATACTGGCGGACGGGCCGCACCTTTTCGGCGGTCAGCGGCCGCGCGGAATCCATGTCGCCGACCGGAGCGACCCACAGATTCATCACCCCGTCGCGCGGCGCGGTCCAGCTAAGCCACTTGCCGTCGGGCGAAATCCGCCCGGCCGACTTGACGGGATTGCCGAAGAGCTTGGCACGCTCGATCAGGGGCACGTCGGCCATCTGCGCGGATGCCGGCACGGCGGCCCCGGCCGAAAGAAGCGCCGCGACTGTCAACAATTTGCGATCCATGATCTCATCCCCCGTAAGCCGGAATCGGCGTTGTATCCGGCTAACACACCACAGCGGAAATGCAACCGGCTTGACTCGCATGGATCAAAGTTTGGCTAGGAAACTACGCCGACCGAACGCTCCCCCGCTGGTTTTTCGCGTGTCTGCCGCTTAGGCTGGCTCCTCCTTCAAGGGGGTGCGGTTGGCCGACGTCTTCATCAGCTACGCCAGCGTCGACCGGGCGGTTGCAGAGCGGATCGCCCGCGCCATCGAGAAGTCCGGCCTAAGCGTCTGGTGGGACCGCCACATCAAGGGCGGCGCCGAATTCTCGCGCGATATCGAGGAGCATCTCGAATCCGCCACCAAGATCCTCGTCCTGTGGTCAAAGGAGGCGGTGAATTCGCGCTGGGTGAAGGACGAAGCCAGCGTCGCCGTCGACACCGGGCGGCTGGTCGCCGCGACCATTGACGGAACCCCTGCGCCCTTGGGCTTCCGCCAATTCCAGACGATCGATCTTAAGCGCTGGACATCGCGCGGAACGGCCATCCCGCGCGAGCTCGCCGAGGCGCTCGACGGCGAGCCGCGGGTCGCGCCCGAGCCGATCGCAACCCGACGCAGAGTGCCGAAAGTCGCGATTGCAGGCGCGCTGCTGGCGGCGGTGGCCGCTGGGATCGCCATCGTCCGCCCGCCGCCTTTCGACCAACTGTGGAACGAGACCCAGGACAAGACTGTCGCACTGGCGATCATGCCTTTCGTCACGCAGGGCGGCGCCGACAACGATTATCTCGGCGCCGGTCTGTCGAGCGCCCTGGCCGACAGCCTTGCGCCCTTGTCCGGGCTCCGGATTACCTCGAGCACCTCGACCCACGCGCTCTCCGGCAAGGGATTGACCGCGCCCGACATCGCCAAGCGGCTCGCGATCACCCACCTCGTGGAAGGCAACGTGCAGCAGACCGGCGACCGCCTCGCCATCTCCGTCCGGCTGATCGAAGCCGTAACCTCCGAGCAGATCTGGGCGAGGGCGTTCGACGGTGGGGTCGAGGAGCTCCAAAGGCTGAAAAGCCAGATGGCGCGGGAGCTGGCAGGGGCTTTACGCGCCCGGCTCGGTGCCGGCGAGGGTGACGTCGCCGAGCGAGGCAAGGTCGATCCCAAGGCGTATGAAGCCTATCTGCGTGCACTCGAGCGGGTCTCCGTCCGCGACGACCGCGACGCGCGGGTCGAGGCGATCAAGCAATTCCGACTGGCGGCTTCGATCCAGCCCGACTTTGCCGATGCCCATGCCGGCCATGCGTA
>DASTDT010000115.1:0-6487 GCA_035710225.1 Sphingomicrobium sp. | reverse complement strand
CCGCCCGACTGGCTCGATCCGACCGGTGAAATCCGCTGCGGCCCTTCGTGGACCGAGAGGAAGCTGCCCACCCCGTGGCCGGTGCCGTGGGCGTAGTCGCAGCCCGCTTCCCACAGCGGCCGCCTGGCGAAGCTGTCGAGCTGGCTTCCGCGCGTGCCCTTGGGAAACAGAGCGGTGGCGATGGCTATGTGCCCCTGGAGCACGCGCGTGAAGCGGTCGCGCATCTCCTGCGTCGGCTCGCCGATCGGCACGGTGCGCGTGATGTCGGTGGTGCCGTCCTGATACTGGCCGCCCGAATCGACCAGATAGAGCGTGCCCGGCTTGAACGGCAGGTTGGATTCCGCCGTGCCCTTGTAATGCGGGAGCGCTCCGTTCGGTCCGAAGGCGGAAATGGTGTCGAAGCTGAGGTCCCTGAGGTCGCCGTGCTCGCGGCGGAGTCCCTCGAGCTTCTCGGCGGCGATCATCTCGTCGAGGCCGCCCTTAGGCGCCTCCTCCCCCACCCATTTGAGAAAGCGTGCCACCGCCGCTCCGTCGCGCGCCTGAGCTGCCTTGTGGCCGCCGATCTCGGCGTCGTTCTTGATTGCCCGCGGAAGCACGGTCGGGTCGCGGCGCTTGAGGATTCGCGCCCCGCCCTCCTCCAGCGCCTGGCCGATGGCCGCCACCGATCGCTCCGGGTCGACCACCACCGTCTTTCCGGACAGCGTCTTGAGATAATCCTCGAACGCATCGCGCTCGTGCAGACGCACGCCGTTGCCGAGATGGGCGCGGACATCGTCGCCGACCTTCTCCCCTGCCACGAACAGGTCAGCGGTGCCGTCCTTGTGCGCCACCGCAAACGCCAAAGCGACCGGCGTATGGCTGACGTCGGCGCCGCGCACGTTCAAGGTCCAGGCGATCGAATCCAATGCCGCCAGAACCGCCGCGTCGGCGCCCTCCTTTTCGAGCCAGTCGGCGATGTCGTGGCGCTTGGCCGCGCTGGTCTTGCCGGCCAGCGCGTCGGGCTGGACGATTAGGCGCGCCCGTGACGGCTCGGGCCGGTCGGCCCACACCTTGTCGATCGGGTTCTGTCCGACCGCCACCAGTTCGGCGCCCTTGGCCGCCAATTGCTCGGTCGCCTGCCGCACCCACTCGCCGGTGTGAAGCCACGGGTCGTAGCCGATCCGCGCCCCCTTGGGCGCATTGTCCTTGAGCCACGCCGCGACGCTGGTTTCCGGCACCGACTGGTAGCTCCACTCGGTCTCACTGACCTGCTGGCGGACCTGGATGGTATAGCGGCCGTCGGTGAAGATCGCCGCTTCCTCAGGCAGTACGGCCGCGCTTCCGGCCGAGCCCTTGAAGCCGGTCAGCCATTCCAGCCGCTGGGCGTAGCTGCCGACATATTCGCTCATATGCTCATCGGTAAGCGGCACGACGAAGCCGTCGAGGCGGTCGGCCTTCAACTGCTCGCGAAGGGCGGCAAGACGGTCGGCGTAGCTGGACATGCGAGACTCCATTTGGCTCGGCTTGTCGACAAGCCGATTGTTCCATAGGCAGCTACCGCAAATGACCGCGCTTGACCAATGCCTGTAGGGGGAATCGATCCGTGAAGCTCATCTTAGCGGTAGCCGCAGCGGCGGCTTTTGTCCCCTCCGCAACCCTTGCCCAGAAAGCCCCGATGACCAAAGCCAGCGACCTTCCCCCGCCGCCCAGGGCCGAGCAGCGCCCGTACAGCTTCGAGCGCCACGGAATCCGCATAGAGGATCCTTATGCCTGGCTTCGCGACAAGGGCTATCCCAAGGTCGATGACAAGGACGTGCTCGACTATCTGAAGGCCGAAAACGCCTATTTCGAAGCGGCGATGAAGCCGCACGCCGCCCTCAAGGAAACGCTGTTCCAGGAGATGAAGGGACGGATCAAGGAGGACGATTCGTCGGTCCCTCTGAAGCAGGGCGACTGGCTCTATTGGTCGGCCTTCAAGAAGGGCACGCAATACCGCGACTGGTATCGCAAGCCTGCCGCCAAGGGCGGCGCCGAGCAGCTCATCTACAGCGAGAACAAGGAAGCCGCCGGCAAGGAATATTACCGCCTCGGCGCCTTCTCCGTCTCGCCCGACGGCAAGCGCCTCGCGACACTCGTCGACGACGACGGGTCGGAGCGGTTCAAGCTGGTCGTGCGCGACCTCGCCAGCGGCAAGGATATTGAGACGGTCACCAAAGTGGGGATCGGCAATCCGGTGTGGACGAAGGATTCGACCGGGCTGGTGTTCACCGAGGTCAACGACCAGTGGCGCAGCTACCGCGCGCGCTATCACCGCATCGGCGATGACCCGGCCATGGCGGTTACGCTCTACGAGGAAAAGGACGACATCGCCTTTTCGGTGGGGGTCGACCGCACCACCGATGACAGCCTGATCACCATCTCCACCGGAAACAACAGCTCCAACGAGGTGCGCTTCGTTCCGGCCGACCGGCCGACCGCTGCGCCGACGCTGATCCGGCCGCGCAAGCCAGACCTCCAGTACGAGGTCGATGCGTCGCACGGCAAATTGTGGATCCTGACCAACGACAATCACGTCAATTTCCGGATCGCCAGCGCCGACCCTGCCAAGCCGGCCGACTGGTCCGAAGTCGTCGCCGGAAGCGACCGCACCTATCTGCGCGGAATCACCGCCCATCGCGACCATTTGCTGGTCACCAGCCGGGTCGACGGCCTCGACCAGTTGTTCCTGCGCGATTACCGCACGGGCACGCAGGAGCGCGTGCCGTTCGCCGAGGCGAGCTACAGCGCCGGATTCGCGGGCAATCCGGAATATGCGCCTGCTTCCTACCGCCTCAGCTATTCCTCGATGGTCACCCCCGCGACCATCTACGACTATCATCCGAAAGATGACCGGCTGGAGGTGCGCAAGGTCCAGGAGATTCCGTCGGGCTACGACGCGTCCCGCTATGTCACCGAGCGAATGATGATCCCGGCCCGCGACGGCAAGCAGATCCCGGTGTCGGTCGTCCGCCTCAAGGAATTCAAGAAGGACGGGTCGGGCAAGTTGTTCGTCTACGGCTACGGCGCCTACGGCTACGCAATCCCGCCGAGCTTCTCGACCAACCGCCTGAGCCTGGTCGACCGCGGCTTCGCCTTTGCCATCGCCCATACCCGCGGCGGCGACGACCTTGGCTACCAGTGGTTTCTCGACGGCAAGCTCAAGGCGCGCACCAACACCTTCAACGACTTCGTCGACGTGACCCGCGGCCTGATCGCGGCCGGCTACGCCAAGCCAGGGCGGGTCGCTGCGCAGGGCGGATCGGCTGGCGGCGAGCTGATGGGCGCGGTCGTCAACCAGGCCCCCGAGCTGTTCGGGGCGGTGGTGGCCGACGTGCCGTTCGTGGACGTCCTGAACACCATGCTCGACGACACGCTCCCGCTGACCCCGGGCGAGTGGACCGAATGGGGCAACCCAATCACCGACCCCGAGGCGTTCAAGCTGCTGAAGAGCTACAGCCCCTACGACAATGTCGAAGCCAAGGCCTATCCGGCGATGCTGATCACCGGCGGCCTCAACGACCCGCGCGTGACCTATTGGGAGCCGGCCAAATGGACGGCCAAGCTGCGTGCCACCAAGACTGATGAGAATTTGCTGCTGATGAAGATCAACATGGGCGCCGGCCACGGCGGCAAGTCGGGACGCTGGAACAGCCTCTACGAGATCGCCGAGGCCTACACCTTCGTGCTGACTCAAATCCCGGACTAAGCGGATGCTTGCCGTGGCCCTGCTGCTCGGCGCGCTCCAGGCCCCGGCGCCTGGCGGGGCCGCCCGGCCACAACCGGTCGAAGCCGCCGTCCGCCGCGCCGGCGACAGCTTCATCGCCGAGTTCACCTTTCCGCGCAGCGCCGGTGCCTGGGCGTTTTTCCGATCGACCCCGGCGGTGAACGACAAGCAATCGTGGCGGGCGCGGAGCTGGACCGTTCTTAGCCCAGGCGTCGTCCTCCAGCGGCGCGGCCGCTATGACGCGCTGGTCGGGCGTGGCGGCCGGCCGGTGCCGCGCACGGTACGGGTGCGGATCGTGCCGTTCACTCAGGAGCTTGCCTCCGATTATGTCCCTGCCCTCTTGCTCGGCGGGCGCAGCGTGGCGATGTTCGACGGCCACTTCTCCGCGTTTTCCGTCAACGACCCCGCCGCGCTCGACCGCTTCGGGGTCGAGCCGCCGGACTCCGCCATTGGCGACAGCGGAACGCGCGTGCGCTTTATCGGGGGAAACCGCCCGTTCCGCCTCGCCGGAGACGTCGCAGGCTATCGCCGCGGCAACAGTTCGGGGACGTACGGTCTGTTCGACGTGCCCCAGGCGCGCGTCTCCAATGGCATTGCCACCGTCATCGATTCCGAGATGCCGGCCTGGCTGACCCGGTACATCGCCGCCTTCACGCCAAACGCGCTTGGCGTGCTCCAGGCCCGGCTGGGGCCGTCGGGAATCGCCGAGCCGACCGTTCTGGCGTCGTGGGAAGGATCTGCCCGGAGCGGCGCGAGCATGAACGGCGGAACGCTCAAGGGCCTCATCCTGATGCGCCTGGAAGGCAAGGCGGCGCTGTCCCCCAATCCGGCGCTTCGCGACATGGCGCGGTGGTTCATCGCCCACGAAGCGGCGCATTTCTGGCTTGGCCAGGCGGTCAGTTACGAAGGCTCGCGCGACAATTGGATCATGGAAGGCGGCGCCGACCTGCTCGCGGCGCGCACCGTCCAGCGGCTCGACCCGTCCTATTCGCCCTCGCCCTTCCTCAACCAGGCGATCCGCGACTGCGCCAAGGCTGCGTCGCAACCCGTTGCCACCGCGGCCGAGCGCGGCGATTACCGCACCACCTATGCCTGCGGGGCGGTCTTCGCGATCGTCGCCGAGCGCGCCTCCGGCGGCGACTTTTACCGGTTTACCCGTGCGCTGATCGACCACCACCGCGCCCGCGGCCAGATCGGGTCGAGCGACTGGCTCGCGGCGCTCGACGGGGCCGCCGGCAAGCCAGTGCTGTCGCGCGCGATCCGCCAGTTGCTCGAGCAAGGCGATCCGGACGCCGCGGCTGCAATCGCCCGCCTTTTTCGGAACGCCGGGGTCCCTTTTACGCTCGGCCCGGACGGGATCCCGCGGCTGTGACCCGCCCAGTCTTCGAGCATCGCATCACCGCCCGCCCCGAGCACATCGACGAGCTCGGCCATGTCAATAATGCGGTGTGGGTGCAGTGGATCCAGGAGGTCGCGCTAGCGCATTGGTACAGCGTCGCCGACCCCGCCCATCAGGACGCCTACATCTGGGTCGTCGTTCGCCACGAGATCGATTACCTGCGCGCCGTAAGCGTTGGGGAGACCGTGACCGGCCGGACCTGGGTCGGCGAGGCTCCCAAAGGCGCGCGTTTCGACCGGCTGATGGAGTTCGTCGGCGACGACGGAAAGGCGCGGGTCAGGGCGCGCACCACCTGGGCGATCATCGACAAGGCGCTGGGCCGGCCGATCCGCGTTCCGCCGGAGGTGATGGCGCCGTTCCTGGGCGATTGACGTCACGCCTTTGGAGTCGCACCCTGCGGCCAATGAGCCGGATCGTACTCCACGATTACTACCGCTCCTCGGCGTCCTACCGGGTGCGCATCGCGCTCGGCCTCAAAGGACTGGAGTACGAGCGGCGGGAAGTGAACCTGGCCAAGGGCGCGCAGCAGGACCCGTCCTTCCAGGCGGTAAATCCGCAAGGCTTCGTTCCGGCGCTCGAGATCGACGGACTGACGCTGACCCAGAGCCTGTCGATCGCTGTCTATCTCGACCAGACCCGACCGGAGCCGCCGCTAGTGCCCCGCGACCCCGCCGACGGCGCCCATGTCCGTTCGCTAGCCCTCTCCATCGCCTGCGACATCCATCCCCTCAACAATCTTCGCGTGCTCAACTATCTCAAGGGCCCGCTCGGGCTGGCCGAGGCGGCCAAGGACGAATGGTATCGCCACTGGGTCGCGCAGGGCCTGACCGCGCTGGAGGCGATGGCAAGCCCGCGCGCGGGCGCATTCCTGTTCGGCGACCGGCCGACGCTGGCGGACATATGCCTGGTCCCGCAGCTCTACAACGCGCGCCGTTTTTCGGTCCCGCTGGCCGATTTTCCCACCCTTCGCCGAGCCGACGAAACGGCCAGCGCCCACCCCGCCTTCGCCGCCGCGCATCCCGACCGAATCGCCCAGAAGGATCTCGTTCAATGAACCGAGTCGATACGATGAACCGCGGAATCGAAGGCGCGCGGGCGATCGGCGAGGTCGACATTCCGTCGCTCAAAGGCCGGGTCAGCGACGAAGAATGGGCGATCCGGGTCGATCTCGCCGCGGCCTACCGGCTGGTTGCCTTTTACGGCTGGGACGACCTCATCTTCACCCACTTGTCGGCGCGGATTCCCGGGCCCGAGCATCATTTCCTGCTCAACCCCTATAACCTGATGTTCGAGGAGGTGACCGCCAGTTCGCTGGTCAAGGTCGACACCAACGGCAATCCGGTCGA
>DASTDT010000114.1:0-12062 GCA_035710225.1 Sphingomicrobium sp. | reverse complement strand
GGGAGGCCGACCGTGCCGGCAGCCGCGACCGCCTCTTCGCGGGTTTCGGCGAATATGTAGCGCGAGGTCGTCAGGCCGAGCTCGCGAGCGGCGAAGTCGCGGATCCCGTCGCGGTTCATGGTCAGCGAGACGGCCTTGGCGGAGGGCACCACCCGCCAGCCTTCGGCTTCGAGGGCGGCGAGCGCGGCGGTGTCGATCGCCTCGATTTCCGGGACTATGAAATCGGGGCGATGCCGCTCGACCGCCGAGCGCAGCGCCGCCCCGTCGAGCATCGAAAATACCTCGCGCGCATCGGCGACCTGCATCGCCGGCGCCTCGTCATAGCGATCGCAGGCGATGACCCGGCAGCCGAGCCGCTTGGCGGCGATTGCGAATTCCCGGCCGAGCTCGCCGGCGCCAAGCAGCATCAGGGTGGCGAGAAACATGGCCCTCGCTTACACAATCGCAAAAGGAGATGTCGATGCGCTGCTCGATAATGCTGTCCACTGCCGCAATATTGTCGGCCTGCCAGTCCGCCCCGCCGCTCAATTCGTCGCCGCCGGTGGCCGTCCCCGCCGGGGCCACGCCGACGTCGATCATCCAGGCATCGCAAGCCGGCGAATGGATCGCGATTCCCGCCGACGAGCTGATGGTCATCGACCTGAAGCCGGGCGGCCGGGTCGTCGTCCAGCTCGCCCCCCAATTCGCGCCGGTGCACGTCGCCAATATCCAGGCCCTGGCCAAGAGCGGCTATTGGACCGGCGCCGCGATCTACCGGGTGCAGGACAATTATGTCGCGCAATGGGGCAATAACGAGAGCGACAAGCCGCTTCCTGCGGGCGTGGTGGCCCAGCCCCCCGCGGAATATGAGCGGCCGCTAGCCGGCCTTGCCGTCACCCCATTGGGCTCGCCCGACAGCTATGCGCCGGCGGCCGGCTACGCGCTCGGCTGGCCGGTTGCCTATGATGTGAAGGCGGGTACCGCCAACCTCGTCCATTGCTATGCCAGCGTCGGCGTCGGCCGCGGCCTGTCGCCGGACACCGGGATGGGCGGCGAGCTTTATGCCGCGATCGGTCATTCGCCCCGCCATCTCGACCGGGTCATCGCCGTCGTCGGACGCGTAGTCAGCGGGATCGAGCACATGTCGAGCCTGCCGCGCGGATCGGAGGCGCTGGGATTCTACAAGGAGCGTTCGTCGGACGTGCCGATTGCCGGCGTGCGGCTGGCCTCGATGCTGCCCGAGGCCGGACGGCCCCGGTTCGAATATCTCGACGAGAAGAGCCGAAGCTTCGCCGCCTGGCTTCACGTCAAGAAAAACCGGCGGGACGACTTTTACATTCGTCCCGCCGGCGGGGTGGATCTGTGCAATGCGCCGGTCCCGGTCAGGCCGGCCGGCTAAGCCTTAGGCGGCCCAGGCGGGGACCGTCGTGCGATTGCGGTGATGGATGATCGCCGGCGCGCTGTGCGAGCGCATGCTGGCCTCTGCCAGCGGCAGCGCCGTAGAGCAGAATGCGCATTCCGCAGACATGCGGCCGATGATCCAATGGGTCCGGCCGCAACCGGGGCAATGGTTGACCTGCTGTTCGCGATAGACCGCGTGATAGCCGCGCCCCTTGGGGTCATGGGTCATCTTGAGGTCGCCTAGCGTTGGAATAGTTGCCATGGTTTACAAACCCTTTCGGGCGATTTGAACGGTTTGGGCCGCACGAAGTTTCATGCGTTCCATTCCGGGACCGACTAGTTGTTGCAAATGAGGCACAAATCGGCGCCGCTTAAGCGGCCGGCGGCTCTTCCTTGGGGCCCTCGACCGGCATGGGCTCGGCGAATTCGGCGCCGAGGCGATCGCCCTCGATCCAGCGCACGACGGCACTGGCACGGTCGCGGCCGGGAAGCAGCAGCCAGATGCGCGCGTCGACTTCGAAGTGGGCCGAGGTTTCGGCCATGAAGCCGTGCTCGGAGAGGTTGAGGATCTTGGCTTCGGTGCCTTCCATGCCGAGCTCGCGCAGCCGCGCGTCGATGTCGACCGGGATTCGTTCGCCGCGCCGCCGTTCCGGTCCACCTTCCGCACTGGCGATACGCGCCTTGATCATTCCTCGTCCTGCTGCTCCGCTTGCGCCCCGGCAGGATCGTCGAAATTCACTCCGATCCGGCCGTCGCGCGCCCAGCGCACCTGCCCGCGAAGAAGTTCCCGGTCAAGCAGTTGCAAGGTAACTTTGGTCCCCGGCTCAAGCGCCGCGTCACCGGCCACCATCGCCCCCGCATCGGACAGGTCGACCAGCCGGACCCGGTGCTCGCGGCCGTTGGCGGTCAACACCGCCGAGCGCCGGTCCGTGTGGCGCGAGTGCCGGCGCGCGTCGATCAACTGCCCCTTCAATTGTTCGAGCCAATCCCACATTTCGGTCACCGCCCCTGGCCAGTCCTGCGAATCGCGAACGTAGCACGGCGCGGCGAAGACTCCATTCGCCGTAATGGGGGCGAATTACGCTTGGCGCCCGCTGGTCCGTCCCGTTCATCGCGTGTATGCACAAGACGGTGCACAGTCCGCCTTTGTTTCGAAAAATGTTGGGGGAAGACAAGTGATTAAGGCCTGGAAGACATTTCCGCTCGTTGCCTTGGGCCTGTTGCCCCTCGCCGGCGCATGGGCGCAATCGGCGGCTCCGCCACTTCAGCCCCAACGCCAGCCCCAGGTCCAGCCGACCGCTCCGCTGCGCGACCCGATGGCGCCCTTGCCGGAGGGGACCGTCGTCCCGCCGGTGCCCGAAGCGCCGCCGCCGATCTGGATGCCGGGCGACGCTGAGGCGCTGCTGTCCGTCATCGCTTCCCTCGGTGCCGAGGGCCTCGATCCGCGCGACTATGATTCGACCGCGCTCGAGGCGACCCTGCGCGGAGGGGACCCGATGGCGATGTCGAAGGCCGCCACCGACTTGTTCCGCCAGGTCGCGTCCGACCTCGCCCACGGCCATGTCCGCGGCGCCGACCGCAACGAATGGCACATCCGCGACGACAAGTTCGGCGATGAGGAGCAGATGGCGCTCGTGCGCCGCGCAGTCGCCGAACATAATATCGTCGGCTCGCTTCGCGCCTTGCTTCCCACCCATCCGCAATATCTGTCGCTTCGTGCCGCGCTCGCCCGGGTCGACAAGACCGACATCAAGGCCGTCAACCAGATCCGCCTCAACATGGACCGCTGGCGCTGGCTGCCGCAGGACCTTGGTCCGAAATACATCATCGTCAACGTGCCGTCGTTCCACGCCACGCTGGTGGAGAACGGCGTCACCCGCTGGAAGCGCAAGGCGATCGCCGGGGCAGTCAAGACCAAGACCCCGCAGATCAGCGCGCTGGCTCGCGGCGTCTGGCTCAACCCGTGGTGGGAAGTGCCGCCCAGCATCACGCGCGAGGTTGCCGGCAAGGCAGGTTATGTCGCGGTCAAGGGCAAGGACGGCAAGGTCCAGCGCTGGCGCCAGCCGCCGGGGCCGTCGAATGCGCTCGGCAAGATCAAGTTCGACATGCCCAACAGCGAGGCGATCTTCCTCCACGACACCAATGCGCGGAGCCGCTTCAACAGCTCCGTCAGGGCGCTCAGCCACGGCTGCGTGCGGACCCAGGACATCGTCGAACTGTCGAAGCTGCTGCTCGCCGACGACGGCGGCGAGTGGACTCCCGAGCGCGTGGACGAGGTGCTGGCCAGCGGCAAGACCGTCAATGCCAAGTTCGTCGAACCGCTACCGGTCTACATCGTCTATTTCAGCGCCGCCGCGCTCAATGACGGAACGATCACCCGCTACACCGACCTCTACAAGCGCGATGACAAGGTCATCGCCGCCTTGCTCGATACGTCGAAGCGCGGCAGCGACGTAAAGACGGCGGCGCGCTGACGCCCGATTCCGTTCGTCCCGAGCGAGGTCGAGGCGCAGTCGCAGCTAGGTGAGTTCAGTCGATGGGCCGCGGGAAGTAGATCCGCGCGGTCTCTTTCGCGCAGTTGACGATTGCCAGGCAGTCGTGCGCTGCGCGCGGGCGCTTAAGCGAGCTTATCCGCGAAGATCATGCGACCGCCGCCGAGGCGGTTCATCACCTTCCACTGGTCGGCGCGGCTGAACGCGAAGCAGCCCTGGCTGCGGCCGAGCTTGCCGTGCTGAGCGACCATGTCCGGCTCCGCGTACCAGGCATTATGGATGACGATCGCCCGGCTCATCGCATTATTGTTGGACCAGTCGAGACCGTGGACCTTCATCGAGAGGCCGTATTTGCCGTGATAGGTGTCGGCGGTGATGTAGGCGCCGTTCGACGTCGCCTCCGATCCCGGACGGTTGGAAAAATGGTCGAGGTAACCGGTGTGCGACGGGTCCGAGCCGCTGCCGTGCGCGACCCGGAAGGTCTCGACCTGACCGCTTGCCATGTGAACGACGTGGAAACGCGGCTCGGCCGAAACCAGGCCGAAATCGGCGATTCCGATGAAATCGCGCTGGCGAACCCACGGCCGCGAATCGAGCGCGGCCTTGGCGCGCTGGAACAGGGAAGGGTTGATCCCAGCCGGAGCGGCCGGTGCGAGCGACGGGGTGGCGGCCGGACGAAGCGGGTCGCTGCCCATCGCGAACGGGCTCGGTGCGCCCAGCGGAAGCTCGGTCGAGCGAGCCGCCGAAGTCAGCAGGAGCCCCCCGGCCCCGGCTGCCCCAAGACGCAACATTTCCCGACGATTCAACGACATCCACCCCTCCCGGTTGAAGGAGCGTTTTACCAGAAGGAAGGTTAATCACCGATAACGCTGATGCCAGGGTTGCCCGTTCGGTCGTGGATCTGCCTCCATTCGTCGCTTCGAGCGTGGACCTGCCGTGGGTTGAAACTGTTTCGCTGTCCCTGTAAGGGCCGCGCCGACGCCGCGAATGCGCTGTTCTCGGCGAGCGATACGACATTTCTCGCCGGACCCTGGCTTGCCGATTGCGGCAGGCAGCCGGACGGGTCGCTGAAATTCAAGGGAGTGAGTGGGACTTTATGCAGATCATCGTACGCGACAATAATGTCGACCAGGCGCTGCGCGCGCTGAAGAAAAAGCTGCAGCGCGAAGGCGTCTATCGCGAGATGAAGCTGCGTCGCCACTACGAAAAGCCATCGGAAAAGCGCGCCCGTGAGCGTGCCGCGGCGATTCGACGTGCCCGCAAGCTCGAGCGCAAGCGCATGGAGCGCGAAGGCACCGCCCGCTAAAACCCTTCGTTTCTTCAGGAAGGGCCCAGCCATGTCGGCGACCCAGGTTCCATTGCAGCCGCTCAAGCGCGGCACGCTCGCCAAATTATGGGTGGCCATCGCCGCGCTGATCGCCGGCGCCCTGTTGCTGGCCTGGACCGGCGCTGGGGCAATGCGCGGGACGACCACCGCCAGCGGGATCGTGATTCGCACCGTCGAGGAAGGCCGCGGCGACCCGATTCGCGCGATGGACGGCGCAGTCATCGAATATGAAGGCCGACTGGCCGATGGAACGGTGTTCGATTCGACCGAGGGCCGCGGCCCCGCCCCGCTGATCCCCTCGCAGGTCATTCCGGGCTTCGGCGAAGCGCTTCAGCAGATGCGCGAAGGCGGCAGCTACCGGATCCGGATCCCAGCCGCGCTCGCCTATGGCGCAACCGGCACGCCCGACGGCAAGATTCCGCCCAACAGCGACCTCAATTTCGACGTTACCGTTCGGCAGGTCGTTCGCGACGCCGCTTTGATGATGAGCGGTCAGGGCCAGCCCGAGCCTCAGCCGGGGAACTGACCGGAGCGCTACCCGGCGCTGCTCCGCGCGGCCTGGTGCGGCTCAATTCCTGAAGCGTGGTCTTGATCGCGGCGACGATCGGATCGGCCAGGAACAGACCCAATATTCCAAACAGGGCCCCGAAGATGAGCTGCGCGGCGAGCACCAGCGCCGGCGCCAGGTCGACCGTCTTGCGGGCGACATACGGCATGATCAGATAGCCATCGACGTTCTGGACGATGAAATAGATGGCGATGGCGTAGAGCCCCTGCTCGGTCCCAGCGGAGAAGCCGACCGCGACCATGAGCAGGCCCGAGATCAAGGCGCCGATGTTGGGGATGAAGGCCAACAGACCGGTCAAAAGGCCGAGCAGCGCCGCCATCGGCACCCCCGCCCACCACAGCAGCAACCAGGTGCCGATCCCTTCGACGAACATGCCCACAAGCCGCCCGGCCATCAGCCGCCGGAGCGTGTAACCGACCCGCTCGCTGATGTCGTAGAAACGCGCCCGATGCTCCATCGGCAGCATCCACGCCACCCCTCGGTCGTAGAGCTTGGGCTCAACCGCGACAAAGATACCGATGACGACGATCATCAACAGCGATGTGAAAGTGCCGATCAGGCTGCTGACCGCGCTGGTCAGCCGCCCGGCCCCACCGAGAACCTGGGCCGTCCAGTCGAACTGCTCCCCCGGCTTGATGAAGCCCATGGAGCGGGCCCATTCCATCAGCGTCTCGCTCTGCTGAACGACCACTGCCTGGAGCTCCTCGGCCTGATCGGCGAGGGTCGTGCCGGCGTAATAGCCGACCCAGGCGACGAAGCCGAAGCCGGCCAGAGTGACGATTGCCAGCCGCCAGCCGCGGCCGATCGGAAGCGCCCGGCCCAGCAGGCGCGTGCCGCCGTCGAGGATCACCGCGAACACCAGCCCGCCGATGATCAACATGATCGGCTGGGCGAGCACGACTACGCCAACGATGGCCAGCGCCATTCCAAGCCAGATTGCGGCGCGCTTGACCTCCTGCACCAGCCTGGGGTCGCGCATCTCGGTCGGGCCGGGCTGCTCCGGAGTGCCGTCGATGGCGACCGGCGGCGCCTTGGCCCTCCTCATTCGGCGGTTTCGCTGGTGTCGCCGCGAAGCGAGGTCCCCGCACGGCCCGAGCGGAACGAGGAGAACCAGCTCGCCGGGTTGAGCCCGGTGGTGCCGTCGAGCGAGAAAGTGATGAACTCGGCGCGGCCGCCGATATTCTCGAACGGCACCGGTCCGCCCAGCCCGTTGGCGGGCGGCCCGAGTTCGAAGCGGCTGTCGGCGCTTCGGTCGCGGTTATCGCCCATCAGGAACAGATGTCCTTGGGGGATGGTCAGCGGACCGAAATCGTCGCCGCCGCTGGGGCCAAGATCGATGGTGTCGTAGCTGACGCCGCCGGGCAGGGTCTCCCGCACGACCGGCAACCGGCAATAGCCCCGGCCGTCGGATCCCTGGACATAGTGACCGGCGAACTGGGCGGGACCGCAGGGTGCATTGGCGTCGACCGGGATAAGCGCATCGGGACGGACCTGATAGCGGATAGGCGCGCCGTTGATGATCAGCCGCCCGCCGCGAAGCTCGACTGTGTCGCCGGGCAAAGCGACGACGCGCTTGATATAGTCCTCGTTCGAACCGGGCGGCGTGACGATCACGATGTCGCCGCGCTTGGGGAGCCGGCCCAGCAGGCGACCTTCGACCGGCGGCAGGGTGATTCCCCATGGTTCCGGTGGCCCGCGCAGGACCATCGTGCGGAAGATCGCCGCCGGGTTGGGAATGGTCAGCGACACATAGGACCAGCCATAGGGATATTTGGTGACCACCAGCCGATCGCCCTTCAAGAGCACCGGCATCATCGATTCCGACGGGATGTAGAACGGCTTGGCGATGAAGCTGTGGAACGCCAGCACCGCCAGTACCACCCAGAAGATGCCCTTCAATTCCCGCCACAGCGCCGAGCCCCGGCCCTCCTTGCGTTCCTCGGCAGTGGGCGGCGGCGCCGCCTCGTTCACCATGTCGCCGCTGTCGATGGCCAAGATGTCAGGACTCCAGTCTGCGGGCTTCGAGGACCACGAAGGCCTGCGCCCAGGGATGATCGTCGGTCATCGTCAGATGAACGTGCATGGCGTGGCCCGCCGGCGTCAGCGCGTCAAGCCGCGCCTTGGCGCCGCCCGTCAGCTCAAGCGTCGGGGCGCCGCTGGCGAGGTTGACGACGCCAATGTCGCGCATGAACACGCCGCGCTTGAAGCCGGTGCCGATTGCCTTGGAAAAGGCCTCCTTCGCGGCGAAGCGCTTGGCGTAGGTCCCGGCCCTTGTGAACGGCCGCCGGGCCGCCTTGGCCCGCTCGACATCGGTAAACACGCGGCGCTCGAATCGTTCGCCGAACCGCTCCAGCGAGGCCGCGATGCGCTCGATCGAGCAGAGGTCGGAGCCAATGGCGATGATCATCAGAAGGGTAGCATCTGCCGACTATGGGCAAAAATGGTGATCAGCCATGCGAGCGGAACGGCGCTGACGGCGATAATCGCGGAAACGATCGCCTTGCCGGCAAGTCCATCCTGTGCCGCGAGAATCGCACGGAATCCGAACGACAATGAGATTCCGGCAGGAACGATCAGAAGCAGCGTCGCAAAAAGAATGATCTGAAGGGTCGACCTTCCACCCCAGCCCATCGGCGCCGACAACAGGAACAGCCAGTAGCAGCCCATCAGCACCGCGACGCTTCCAAAGACATACACGCCAAATCGCCAAATTCGGGCGACCAGGGATCGGCGCCCGGTCATCGTGCTTCGTCCATCACGGCCCGCATCCGCCGCACGCTCGCCTCGAGCCCGGTGAAGATCGCCTCGCCGATCAGGAAATGGCCGATGTTGAGCTCCCTGAGCTGGGGAATGGCGGCGATCGGCGCGACATTGTCGAAGGTCAGGCCGTGGCCGGCGTGGGGCTCGATGCCGTTCTTCGCCGCCAGCGCCGCCGCTTCCGCGATTCGGCGGAGCTCGGCCGAGCGCTGATCGCCGTCGAGTTCGGCATAGCGGCCCGTGTGGAATTCGACCACCGGGGCGCCGAGCCGGACCGCCGACTCGATCTGGCGCGCGTCGGGTTCGATGAACAGGCTGACGCGAATGTTCGCGGCGCCGAGCTTGTCGATGAACTTGGCCAGATGATCGTGCTGCCCGGCAGCATCGAGCCCGCCCTCGGTGGTCCGCTCCTCACGCTTCTCCGGCACGATGCAGGCGGCATTGGGCCGGTGGCGAAGCGCGATCTCGAGCATCTCCTCGGTCGCCGCCATCTCCAGGTTGAGGGGAACAGTCAGCTCGGCCGACAGCCGGGCGATATCTTCGTCGGTGATGTGCCGGCGGTCCTCGCGCAAATGGGCGGTGATCCCGTCCGCCCCTGCCGCTGCGGCCATCAGCCCCGCCCGCACCGGATCGGGATAGCCGGCGCCGCGCGCGTTGCGAACGGTCGCGACATGATCGATGTTGACACCCAGGCGAAGCGTTTGGCTCAAGCCGCGCGGCTCCCGGGCTTGACCGCCGGGATCGCCGCTAGCTCGGCCGGCAGATCTTCAGGATCGTAGGTCGGAACGTCTATCCGGATGAGCGAGAAGAACGGGACGCCGAGATCGGCCTTGCCGCCGGAGCGGTCGACCAGCGCCGCTTCGGCGACGACGGTTCCTCCTGCCTCGCCGACCGCGGCGATGGCCTCGCGCGACGAAAGCCCGGTGGTCACCACGTCCTCGACCATCAGCACCCGCGCGCCCGGCTCGAGCGCGAAGCCGCGGCGGAAATGAAAAGCGCCCTCGGGCCGCTCCAGAAACATTGCCGGCCGCCCCAGCGCCCGCCCCATCTCGTGGCCGATGATGACCCCCCCCATTGCCGGCGACACCACCGCATCGACGGTCGAGCGAAGCTCATTCGGCAAGACGGCGGCCAGCGCCCGCGCCAACCGCTCTGCCCGCTTACCGTCCATCAGCACCCGCGCGCATTGGAGATAACGCGGGCTCCTCAGTCCCGAGGAGAGTATGAAATGGCCTTCGAGGAGCGCATCGGAGGCGCGGAATTCGGCCAGGATTTCCTCGTCGGTCATGCTCGTATCCGCCCTTCGCTGGCCATGGCCTTAAGACCGCCAAACAAATGCTTCAACCGCCCTTGAGAGGCCGGAACTCCCCGCCTATAAGGCCGCCGATTTCACGCTGGTCCGGGAAACTCGCCGGACCGCTTTCAGCAACCCATGATCGGGGCGAGAATGAGACGGATCGGTTGGGCGTTGGCCCTTGCAGCCGCGGCGATGGCACCAGCAGCGGCTGCTGCGCCGCAGGCAAATGCCGCGGTGGCACAAGTGACGGCCACGCCGGCGGGCGATGCTTCGGCGACTTCGGCTGCGCCCGCCGCGCCGGCGACCGCGCCGGTGGCGGGGCTTGGACAGCCCGACGGGCGCATGGGGCTTCAGGACCAGGTCACCGAGCTTGGCCAGGAAGCCGCCGACTTCCACGATTACTGGCTGCTGACGCTGTGCGTGATCATCAGCCTGTTGGTCCTGGCGCTGATGGCCTGGACGATGCTGCGCTATAACCGCCGCTCCAACCCGACCCCGTCGCGCAACAGCCACAATACGCTGCTTGAAGTGGTCTGGACGCTTCTTCCGGTGCTGGTGCTGGTGGCCATCGCGGTTCCGTCGATCCGGCTGCTGGCCAAGCAATATTCGCCGCCGCCCGCGGATCTCACGGTCAAGGTCGTCGGCCACCAGTGGTATTGGACCTACCAATATCCCGACAATGGCGGGTTCGAGATCGTCTCGAACATGCTCAAGGAATGCAACGACCCGACGCTCGCCCCAGGCGCCCGCTGCCGCACGGACAATGACGGCCCGCCGCTGCTGGCGGTCGATGAGCGGCTGGTCATTCCGGCCGGCCAGGTGGTCAAGTTCATCGTCACCTCCGAAGACGTCATCCACGCTTTCGCGGTGCCCGCCTTCTGGACGAAAATGGACGCCAATCCGGGCCGCCTCAACGAGACGTGGGTCAAGGTCGACAAGCCCGGTGTCTATTTCGGCCAGTGCAGCGAGCTTTGCGGAGCGCGCCACGGCTACATGCCGATCGCGGTCGAAGTGCTTCCTCCCGCCCAGTTCGCGGCGTGGGTCGCGGGCAAGGGCGGCACGCTGCCCGGCGCCCGGCCGGCGGCAGCGGCCGACAGCACCGGCAGCTCGCCCGTCTCGACTGCGGCCAATCCGGCCGCTGCCCCCGCCGCCGCCCCGACCGGCGGTCCGGTGGAAGGAACCGCCGTCCAGCAGCCCGCGACCAACCAGGCCGCGGTCGCCCAAAATTGATGCGCCAGAATTAAAGCGAAAACGAGAAACCCATGAGCACCATCCCCGCCGACGCGCTTCCGCTCAAGGCCCATGAGGCGCACGACGCGCACCATGATGCCGATCACAAGCCGGGCTTCTTCGCCCGCTGGTTCATGTCGACCAATCACAAGGACATCGGCACGCTTTACCTGATCTTCGCGATCGTGGCGGGGATCATCGGCGGCGCGATTTCGGGGATCATGCGCGCCGAGCTGATGGAGCCCGGCATCCAGTATCTGACGCAAGGCTGGCCGATCGGCGCCGGCGGCGACAATTTCGACGCCGCGCTCCACCACTGGAACGTGCTGATCACCGCCCACGGCCTGATCATGGTTTTCTTCATGGTCATGCCGGCGATGATCGGCGGCTTCGGCAACTGGTTCGTGCCGCTGATGATCGGCGCGCCCGACATGGCCTTCCCGCGCATGAACAACATCAGCTTCTGGCTGCTCGTTCCGGCGTTCATCCTGCTGCTGGGTTCGGCCTTCGTGTCGGGCGGGACCGGTATGGGCGCGGGCACCGGCTGGACGGTCTATGCCCCGCTGTCGACGTCGGGAAGCCAGGGGCCGGCGGTCGACATGGCGATCTTCTCGCTTCACCTTGCCGGCGCCAGCTCGATCCTCGGTGCGATCAACTTCATCACCACCATTTTCAACATGCGCGCTCCGGGCATGACGCTTCACAAAATGCCGTTGTTCGTGTGGTCGGTGCTGGTCACCGCCTTCCTGCTGCTGCTGGCGCTGCCGGTGCTGGCCGGCGCGATCACCATGCTGCTGACCGACCGCAACTTCCAGACCGCCTTCTTCGACGCGTCGGGGGGCGGAAACCCGGTTCTCTACCAGCATTTGTTCTGGTTCTTCGGCCACCCCGAGGTTTACATCATGATCCTGCCCGGCTTCGGCATGGTCAGCCAGGTCATCGCCACCTTCAGCCGCAAGCCGGTGTTCGGCTATCTCGGAATGGCCTATGCGATGGTCGCCATCGGCGTGG
>DASTDT010000113.1:0-6771 GCA_035710225.1 Sphingomicrobium sp. | reverse complement strand
CGACGTCGAGGCGCTCAAGCGCGCCGCTTATCCCGGCGGCGGAACCCTCGAAGAGAAGCTGACCGACAACATCGCCACCATCGGCGAGAACCAGTCGCTCCGCCGCTCGGCCATGCTCGAGGTGAGCGAAGGCGCGGTCGTCAGCTATGTCCACAACGCGGCTGCCCCGAACATGGGCAAGATCGGCGTGCTCGTCGCGCTCGAGGGCGCGGCTCCGGCCGAGGCGCTGCAGGCGCTCGGCAAGCAGCTGGCGATGCACATCGCCGCTGCCAATCCGCTTGCGCTCAATGCCGAGGATCTCGACCCGGCGCTGATCGAGCGCGAGCGGGCGATCGCGGTCGAGAAAGCCGTCGAGAGCGGCAAACCGGCCAACATCGTCGACAAGATGGTCGAGGGCGGGCTGGCCAAGTTCCGCAAGGAAAATGCGCTGGTCAGTCAGTTGTTCGTGATGGACAACAAGACCCCGGTCGCCGACGTCGTCGCCGCCGTGGCGAAGGAGTCCGGTGCGCCGATCGCACTCAAGGGATTCATCCGCTTCCAGCTCGGCGAAGGGATCGAGAAGAAGCAGGACGATTTCGCGGCTGAGGTCGCGGCCGCAGCCGGGGTCGGCAAGGACGAGCCGGTCGCCTGACCGGCGCGCTCCCGCGAAGGAAAAAGGAGGGCGGAGTTTCTTCGGCTCCGCCCTTTTTTATTGCTCGTGGTCCCTGGCGATCTCGGCGGGGGTCAGGCGAAGGAAGCGCGCGGCGTTGTTGTACAGGATGTCGCGCTTTTGCTCCGGCGTCAGGAACGGGGCCTGCTCGACCGTCTCGATCGCCAGGCCGATGCTTTGCGGCCAAATAGTCTGGTCGGATCCGTGCAGGATTCTCTTTGAGAAACCCGCATCGACGAAGCGCTTGAGCTGATCGTAGAGTTGCGCGCGCGGCATGTTCCAGACGTTGGCCGCGAGGTCGATGTAGAGGCTTGGATATTCGAACAGCATGGCGATCATTTCGTCGGTCAACGGCGAAGCGGCATGCATCACCCAGATTCGAAGGCGCGGGTGCTTGATCAGCACCTCCTCGAGCTGGAATGGGGAGGTCAGACCCACTCGATAGCGATCGGTGGTGCCTCCCTGCTGGCCCGGATTTCCTTCCCCGAGATGGATCCCAACGGGCACATCCAGTTCCTCGGCCAACGCCCAGAACGGCTCGAGCGACGGGTCGTCGGCGCGCAGCCCGACATATTGGGCCCCCAACTCCGCGAAGACGGCGGCACGGCCTTCGCCGTGCAATCGCCGCAGCCTCGCCAGTGCCTCGGATCCGCGAGTGGGGGGACTCGCCGCGGGGATGAACAGTCCTGGCGCCACGGCCGACCATTCCGCAACAACCTCGGCATTTCCGGCGAGAACGGCGCGGCGAACGTTATGCCGGCGAAGCTCGGCGATTGTCCCGTCGCGAAGGGCCAGGCCTGTGGTCGCGGAATAGATTGGACGGTCGCATCCGAGCAACGCGGTCGGTGAGGGCGGGACCTTCGGATCCAGTGCAGGAAAGGTGAGCGGACGGTTTCCCGGGCAAACCGGCACCGGGGCCGTCCGGTTGAGGCGGCCGGCATGGACGTGCATGTCGATAACCGGCAGCCGAGCCGGAGTCGGCTGCGCACTCGACGACGACCCGGCCGGAACCAGAATGGCCAGAAGCGCCGCCACGGAGCGCCAGCGGCTACCGCACATGCTTCGCCGCCTCCCGCTTGCAATCATAGGGCAGGGCGGGCTCGCTGCAGTAGTCGGGCCATTCGCCCGTGCTCAGCCAATAGTCGGCAAGGCCGATCCGCCCAGCCAGTGCCATGAAGCGCGGGTCGCGCCGGAATTCCGCGAAAGCGGGTCGAAAGAGCAGATAGGACGCGCTCGCAAGCCCCTCGGTTGGAGCGCCTGCCAGCCACCGCAGGAGCTCATCAGTCTGTCCAAATTCCGCCAGCGCCTGGATCGCCGACCCGATATCGCCTTGGCTGACATCTTTCCGCTGTTTCAATAGCGCCACCAGCCGGCCGACATTGGCTTCGGAGGGGTCCGCTCGCGCCGCGAGATACACGGTCAGCCCCTCGCCGCCGAACGGTGCCAGCTTTCTTGCCATCTGCGGATCGCCGTAACGAAGGTGAAAGCCCCATTGGATATCGCGCAATGCTCCAGTTCCGGCCCACAGGCGCTCAGCCTCGGCCAGTGCAAGCTTCGCTCGATCCAATTGGCCGGCATAGGCCAGCGCCATGATGACCTGGGTCGTCGCGACCGGGGACAGGGGGTCGAGCTCGCCTGCCCGCCGCGCCGCGGCGATCGACTCCCCCATCCGGCCGACGCCTTGCAGTGCGCCGACCTGGGTGCTGAATATGTCGGGATTATCCGGCGCCTGAGCGGCGGCTTTGGCAAGCAGGTTCAAGCGCTGCTCGTAGGCGTTCGGCGGCAGGAAGTTCAATTCGGCGAGGGCCAAGGCGGGCAGGTCCGGCGCGACCTCGCGGGCCTTCTCGATGTCGGTTCGCAATTGCCGCAGAAGTCTCGCCCGATCGCCACCGCTATTCGCGGCCATGTCGACGAGCATAGAATCCACGATGATCAGCCGACTCCAGGCGGGCTCGAACCGAGGCTTCGCCTTGACAACCGCGCGAAGCGGACGCGCGATGCTTTCCGGCTCGCTGGTGTCGGCGGTGTTGCCTGTTTCGACCAGCATGGCGCAGGCGTTGAGGAACAGCTTCAAAAGGTCGCGCGGCAGTCCGCCGGCTTCGCGGCTCTCCAGGGCGCAGCCGAGCACGCGGCCGGCGGTCAGCGACAACTGCTGGCGCAGGTCGGCCTGGCCACCAGCCGGAAACTCGAACTCACGCGACCACAACAGCCCGCCGTCCTTGCCGTCAAGCAGAACCAGATTGGCCTTCGGCTGGCCGACCGACCCAGTGTCGGCCGTTCGGAAAACCAGATTTGCCTTGCTGGCCTCCGCCCCCGAATCGACCAATTGCCATTTGCCTTCGCCGATTTCGGCCAGACTACCCAGCTTCACGAAAAGGTCGCTCGCCGCAGCTTGCGAGCGCGGTGATTCATTGGCTGCTTCGACGGTGACGACCGGCAAGTCCCTCGGATTAAGCCAGGTCCAGGCGGCGAAGGCGGCAAGGAGGAACAGGATCGCCGCGCCGGCCGCCATGATTGAACGGCGTCCCAGCTGCGGCGTCCTCAGGCGTGCCGATCGGGGGGGTGCCGTCGACGTTTCCGGCCCGGAATCCTCGGCTTGATTGCGGATCGCTTCGAGCAGCTCGGTCAGCTGCGGAACCTTGCCCCGGCCCTTCCAGGCGCCAAGCTCGATCGTCTGGAACTGACGGAAGCCCATCGGCGGAGTGACTTGCTCGACGCACAGCGGAACGAGCTTGCCGCGGTCCCGGCCCTCGGCCGCTTCGTCGCGTACCCAGGCGCTATCCAGCGAGCGCGGGCTCCACAGCACGACCACCGCATCGGCGGCGTCGAGCGCCTGCTCGATCTTCCGGCTGTACTGCGCGCCGCCGTGAATATGGCGGTCGTACCAGACGATGTGCCCCGCCTTTTCAAGCGCCGCTGCGATCGGGCGGGCGAGCACCACATCGTCGTGGTCGTAACTGAGGAACACCTTCGCCATCAGGCTACCGTTCGATCCAGTTTGCCCACTTCCACTTCGCATACATAAGGCAGGTCGGGATCGAAGCAGAAGTCCGGGCCGCCCGCCGCCTCATCGCGCACGACGCGCGCGACGGTCCCGGCCATCGCGGCATCTTCGCGGTCGTAACTCAGGAACACGCTCGCCATCGGGCAGCCCCCTGTCGGCATCGATGGTGAAGAGAAACCGCGCACCGCGCAAGGGATGCCCACAAGGCGGTTGGCAGGGACTTGCTCGGGCCGTAAGGGCTTTCGCCAGATGGCACGAGGAGGATCGATGACCCGCCCACGCTTCAAGCGCATCCTGTTGAAGCTCTCGGGCGAGGCGCTGATGGGGTCGAACCCGTTCGGGATCGACCAGCAGACCGTCGCAGATCTCGCCGGCGAAGTGAAAGCGGCCCGGGAACAGGGCTATGAGCTGTGCCTGGTCATCGGCGGTGGCAACATCTTCCGCGGCATGGCCGGAGCGGCGAGGGGTATGGACCGTGCCCAGGCCGACTACATGGGCATGCTGGCGACCGTCATGAACGCGCTCGCCATGCAGAACGCACTTGAACAGGTGGGGGTTGAGACCCGGGTCCAGTCGGCGATCAAGATGGACCAGGTGTGCGAGCCGGTCATCCGCCGCCGCGCCGAGCGCCACCTCGCCAAGGGCCGGGTGGTGATTTTCGCGGCCGGCGTCGGCAGCCCCTATTTCACCACCGACACCGGTGCCGCCCTGCGCGCCGCGGAGATGAAGTGCGATGCCCTGTTCAAGGGCACCAGCGTCGACGGGGTCTACGACAGCGATCCCAAGACCACCGTCGGCGCCAAGCGCTACGACAGCATCGGCTACGACCGCGTGCTCGGCGACGACCTCAGGGTAATGGACGCTGCCGCAGTCGCTTTGTGCCGCGACAATGACATTCCGATCGTCGTGTTCAATATCCGCCAACCGGGCAATCTTGCCCGCGTGCTGGCCGGTGACGGGACCGCGACGATCGTCAAGAACGAGGAGCCAGAAGATGCCCAGTTATGACAAGGCCGATATCCAGAGGCGCATGCACGGCGCGGTCGAGGCGCTGAAGCACGACTTGGGCGGATTGCGCACCGGCCGCGCGTCGACCGTGTTGCTCGATCCGGTCCAGGTCGAAGTCTATGGCGCCAACATGCCGCTCAACCAGCTTGCCACGGTATCTGTGCCCGAACCGCGCATGCTGTCGGTGCAGGTATGGGACCGCTCGAACGTTGGACCGGTTGAAAAAGCGATTCGTTCGGCCGGCCTGGGCCTCAACCCGATCACCGACGGCCAGTTGATCCGGCTGCCGATTCCCGACCTTACCGAGGAGCGGCGCAAGGAGCTGGCGAAGCTGTGTGGCCAATATGCCGAAAAAGCTCGGATCGCCGTCCGTAACGTCCGCCGCGACGGCATGGACCACCTCAAGCAGGACGAGAAGAAGCACGAAATCAGCGAGGACGAGCACCGCCGCCTGGACCAGGAGGTGCAGAAGCTGACCGACGAAACGATCAAGGAGATCGATTCGACGGCTCACGCCAAGGAACAGGAAATCCTTGGAAAGTGACCTCGGGCCCGGCCGTATCGCGGGATCCTGATCCGGCGCCGGCCAGCGGCTCCGGGACCCACGCGGCGCGGCATGTCGCGATCATCATGGACGGCAATGGCCGCTGGGCACAAAGCCGCGGCTTGCCGCGCTCGGCTGGGCACCGCGCCGGCGCCGAAGCGGTCCGCAAGACGCTTCGAGCGGCGGTTGAAGAAGGCGTCGAAGTCCTCACGCTTTACGCCTTCTCCTCGGAAAACTGGCGTCGCTCGGAGAAGGAGGTCAGCGACCTCAAGGGGCTGTTGCTCTATTATGTCGAGCGCGAGCTCGACGAGCTGGCAAGGGAAGGGGTGCGGCTCCGGCTGATCGGCGATCCCTCGGCATTCGGACCCGCGCTCGTCGCCAAGCTCGACCGCGCGGTCGAGCGGACCGCCGGCAATGATCGCCTGACCCTTGTGGTCGCACTCAATTACGGCTCGCGCGCGGAATTCGTCGCCGTCGCCCGACGACTGGCGGAGCAGGCCGCGGCCGGTACGATTGCCGCTCAGGAGATCGACGAGCAGCGCATCGACGCCATGATGCAGACAGCCGGGCTGCCGCCGCTGGATCTGTTGATCCGCACGTCGGGCGAGATGCGCCTGAGCAACTTCCTTTTGTGGCAGGCGGCGTACGCCGAGCTATTGTTCGTCGACGTGCTGTGGCCGGATTTCGACGGCAACCATCTTCGCTCCGCGTTGGCCGAATTTGCGCGGCGGCAGCGCCGGTTCGGCGGCCGATGAGCGATCTCCTCGTTCGCACCCTGAGCGCGGTGGTGCTCATCGTGATCGCGCTCGGCGCGGCCTTTCTCGGCGGCTACACCTTCGCCTTCCTCGTTGCCGCGACGTCGGTTCTGATGCTGGCCGAATGGCGCAAGATGACGGCCGGCTGGGGCTTCGGTTGGAGCGTTGCGGGATTTTTCTACGCATTGCTGCCCGCTCTGGCGCTGCTGTGGATTCGCGACCGCGCCGACCAGGGGCTCGAGCTTCTGCTGTGGGTGTTCATCGTCACCTGGGCGACCGACATCGGCGCCTATTTCGCCGGCCGCGCGATCGGCGGGCCAAAGCTTGCCCCGGCGATCAGTCCCAACAAGACAAAAGCGGGGCTGGCCGGGGGAATCGTCAGCGCCGGACTGGCCGGCTTCGCCTGGGTCGAGGCCACCCAGCTGCCGATGCTGCTGATCTGGGTAGCGCCGCTGCTCGCCGTCGCCGCCCAGGCCGGCGACCTGTTCGAAAGCTGGATGAAGCGCCGTGCCGGGGTCAAGGACAGCGGCCGCTGGCTGCCAGGTCATGGCGGGATTCTCGACCGGCTCGACGGGCTGGTGCCGGTGGCGATCGTCACCGCGGCACTCGTCATCGGAGGAATGGCGTGAAAACGGTTTCGATCCTTGGCGCGACCGGCTCGGTCGGAACCTCGACGCTGGACATCATCGAGCGTCATCCGGACCGCTACCGGGTGGTGGCATTGACCGCCGCGACCAATGTCGAGGCGCTGGCGGCCGCCGCCCGGCGGACTGGAGCATCGCTGGCGGTGATCGCCGACGAGAGCCTTCAC
>DASTDT010000112.1:0-6305 GCA_035710225.1 Sphingomicrobium sp. | reverse complement strand
GAAGTCATCGAGCCGCAGATATGCGCGTTGCTGCGGCGCGGCAAGGCGGGAGCGGCGCCCGCACCCGGACGCCGCGCCCTCTCACTCAGCCGTAGACCGGATAGGCGTCCTCGATCAGGCCGCTGTCAGCGTCGATCTCGTAAACATAACCGTTGGCGTAGCGGTAATAATCGTCGCCATTGTCATACCAGCGGTCGCGGTAGGCCAAGGGTACATTATAGGCGCTGTAGCCGGCCGGCATCGGCTGGCCGATGTTGAAGTTCTGGCCGCTGACCAGCGCCACCAAAGCGGTGATGAGCTGCGTCGTCGGGTCGACCTGGTAGATGCCGCCATTGGCATAGCGGTAATGATACTGCGGCGTGTCATAGTAGGTGTCGCGATAGGCATAGGGCACGTTGTAGCCCGGGTACGCCACCGGCCACGGCTGGCCGATCAGGTAACTGTCGGCATATAACGGGTAGCGCTCCTCGATCCGCCGCGAATACGGATCGACCTGGTAGATGTACCCGTCGCCATAGCGGTACCAAGTATCGTCGCTGTCATAATAGTTGGCGCGATAAGCGAGCGGCACGTTGTAGGCGCCATAGCTCGCCGGGAGCAGCTGGCCGACGCCGAGGGACTGGCCGAGCAACAGCGCGACGATCCCCGAAATAAGCTGGGTCCCGGCGTCGATCTGGTAGATCGCATTGCCGTCGTACCGGTAATAATAGTCCGGCGTATCATAGTAATACGGCTGGTAGCCGAGCGGAACGTAGCTCGACCGGTACATCGCCGGCCACGGGTCGCCGATCGAATAACCTCCGAACAGCGGGTACATCGCGCTGACGAAATTATTGTCGCGGTCGACCCGGTAGACGTAGCCGTAATCGTCGTCGTAGCGGTGATAATAGTCACTCGTGTCCACAAAGCGCGTGCCGTAGATTGCCGGGACCGGCGCCAAGGCGGCGGCAACGATCGGCTCGCCGATCGACACCCGCTGCTGGGAGAGATCGCGCATCGGCCGCATCTCGTGCAGGCGCGCGGCCTTGAGGAGCTGGCGGTCAAAGCGATTCTCGGTGCGCAATGCCTGCCGCTCGAGGCGGGCGGACTGGCGGATGTCCTTGCGGTCCATGCGCGCGTCCTGGCGCTGGGCCTGGCGATCGATCCGGGCGGACTGCTCGATCGCCTGACGTTCCACCCGGCGGATCTGCTGCCGTTCGGCGCGCTGCGGGCGTTCCGCCTGGCGCAGTTGACGTTGCTCGACGCGCTGGGCGCGCTCAACCTTTTGCGGTCGTTCGACCTGGCGAAGCTGGCGACGCTCGAGCCGCTGCGCGCGTTCGACCTGTCGCGCTTGCTGGCGCTCGATCCGCTGCGGGCGATCGGCGCGCTGGATCTGACGCTGCTCGACGCGCTGGGCGCGTTCGACCTGGCGCGATTGGATGCGCTCGATCCGTTGCGGGCGATCGGCGCGCTGGACCTGCGCACGCTCCATGCGTTGCGGACGCTCCGCACGCCGCAACTGTTGGCGCTCGATCCGCTGCGGGCGTTCGACTCGCTGGGCCTGCGGACGCTCGGCGCGTTGCGGACGCTCTGCAGCCTGCTGGCGTTCAGCGCGCGGCGCGTCGCCGTCCTTCTTACCGCCACGTTCGGCGGAGGCTGGAGCAGCCAAGGCGAGGCCGGCAACACCGGCGATCAACATCATCTTGCGGGTCATGGAACGACCTTTCGTTTTCATCCAAAATGGTGGGAATTCAACGCGCAAGCATGGCGTTCGGACCCTGTGCCGCGCATGAACCGGCCGCCAACCGGGGTCGCCTCGGCCCGTTTGCGGCGCAGTCCAACGCAGCTGTTAGCGAGCGTTCAGATTGGCGTGCCGAAAAAATAATTTCGCCGGGCGCTAGACTCCCACCGCGAATCGTGGTTGAACACTCGGGTGGTAGCGACCTTCGGGTCGAAACCATGGAGCCCCGGCAACTTCGGTTGCCGGGGCTTTCTCGTTTCTGGGCCGGCCCGCCTGCGCCCCGGGCGCGCGCCATCTTGGCTTTTGCCGCCGCCGCGCTAGGCAGGCGCCATGGCCAGACGCCCCGCCCCTATCCCCGCCTACAAGCGCAAGCGCAGTCGCAAGGGCGGCGTCGGCCGCTTCCTCCTCAAGCTGATCCTTGGCGTGTTCCTGATCTCGATCGGGCTGGTCCTCATTTATCGGTTCGTTCCGCCGCCGATCACCGCGACCATGGCCGGCGACCTCATCGCGGGCCGCGGGGTCGACAAGGACTGGATGAGCCTCAGCGAGATGGACCGCGACATGGTGCGCGCCGCGATTGCCGCCGAGGATAGCAAATTCTGCCAGCATTCCGGCTTCGACTGGGACTCGATCCAGGACGCGGCCAAGCGCAATGCCAGCGGCGGCCGAATCCGCGGCGGGTCGACCATCAGCCAGCAAACCGCCAAGAACGTCTTCCTGTGGCAGGGCGGCGGTTATTTTCGCAAAGGGCTCGAGGCCTATTTCACCGTCCTCATAGAGACCGTCTGGGGAAAGCGGCGGATCATGGAGGTCTACCTCAACGTCGCCGAAACCGGGATCGGCACCTATGGCGCCAATGCAGGCTCGATGCGCTATTTCGGCCATGACGCGAGCGCCATGAGTGCGACCGAAGCGGCGCGGATTGCCGCCGTGCTCCCGCTGCCCAAGAAGCGCGGCGCGATCGCGCCCAAGGGCTTCACCCGCCGCTACGGAAATACCATCGCCGCGCGCGTGGGCGTGGTCGGACGCGACGGCCTGGACGCCTGCGTCTATGCCGGCACCGCCGCCCCGCCGCAAAAGGCGCCGCCCAAGGTCAGTAAGCCCACTGTCGTTCCCGGCGACGAATATGAAACCGCGACCCCGCCCCCGCCTGAGGCGACTGTCGACACGACCGCGCTCAATGCCGTGCTCGACGAGACGCTTGGCCCGGCAGAGCCGGTGGCGCAGGAACCGGACGTGCTGGTGCCGCCGCCGCCGACCGAATCCGAACCGCCGATCGAGCCGGAGCCCGAGCAGCCAAACCAATGAGGCTTTAGCCGACCAAAGCCAGCTTGGGCGGGGCGCTGAGCTCGACCCGGCCCTCGCCGAGCAATCGTTCGAGGCGCATTGCAAGATCGGCGTCGAGCGCGAAGTCCTGGCCAAGCAGGAAGACCGCACCACGTCCGTCGACCAACGGGAGCGTCACCCGGACGATGCCGTTACCGCCGCGATGGCCCGCCAACTCGGCCGCCAGCGGCTCCAACCAAGCGGGATCGGTTACGTCGAGATGGAGCTGAAGTCGCGTTCGCCGCGCCAGGCCGTCGAGCGGCTGGAAGCGCTTGACCGTGACGCGCGGCATGTCCTCACCCGGACGGCGGTCCAGTTCGACGCTCATCAGCCCGCAGTCTCCGCTTTTGGCCGCTTTCTCCAGCGCGTCGGTCGCCTCGTCGTCGAAGGCGGTGGCGACATATTGCCCGGAAGCGTCGGAGATCGTCGCCATCATGTAGCGGCGACCGCGCGCGGAGGTGCGCCAGCGCGCGTCCTCGACCAGCCCGGCCATCGAAGCGGCGGCGCGGCCGTCGATCGGAATGCTGATTGCGGGAAGTTCGGCGAAGCTCTTGACCTTGTGGGCGGCGAGCAGGTGGCGCTGGGCATCGACTGGGTGGGCCGAGAAATAAAAGCCGAAGGCGTCGCGCTCGGCGGCCATGCCCTCGGCCAGTGACCAGCGGGCGTCCGCCGGAAGCCGGATCGGAGCGGCAGAATCCGACCCGCCGCCTCCGAACAGGCCGTGCTGGCCGCTGGTCCGTTGATCGTGGGCCGCTGCAGCGTGGGCGAGGATGGTCTCGGCCGCGGCATGGATCGTCGCCCGGTCCTTGAGAATCGAGTCGAACGCTCCGGCGGCGGCGAGGCTTTCGAGCTGTCGGCGATTGAGCAGGCGCGGGTCGACCCGCGCGGCGAAATCCTCGAGGCTCGCGAACGGGCCGTTGGCGGTGCGCTCGGCAACCAGCGCCTCCATCGCCTTCTCGCCGACGCCCTTGAGCGCGCCGAGCGCGTAGCGGACGGCAAGTCCGTCGCCCGTAGCCTCGACGCTGAACGCCGCCTCCGAAGCGTTGACGTCGGGCGGCAGGCAAGCGAGCCCGCTGCGGCGGATGTCCTCGACGAACAAGGCAAGCTTGTCGGTCTGGTGGAGGTCGAAGCTCATCGAGGCGGCGAAGAACTCGGCCGGGTGGTGCGCCTTAAGCCAGGCGGTTTGGTAGGCGATCAGCGCGTAGCCGGCGGCGTGGCTCTTGTTGAAGCCGTAGCCGGCGAACTTGTCGATCAAGTCGAACAGCTCATTGGCCTTGGGCGCGGCGATGCCCCGCTCGCTCGCGCCGCTGACGAACCGCGAGCGCTGGGCGTCCATCTCGCTCTTGATCTTCTTGCCCATCGCCCGCCGCAGCAGGTCGGCCTCGCCGAGGCTGTAACCCGCCAGCACCCGCGCGGCTTCCATCACCTGTTCCTGGTAGACGAAGATCCCGTAGGTGCCCTTGAGCACGTTCTCGAGCAGGGGATGCGGGTAGGCCAGCTCCGCGCGGCCGTTCTTGCGGTCGCCGAATAGCGGGATGTTGTCCATCGGGCCCGGCCGATAGAGCGAGACAAGGGCGATGATGTCCTCGAAACCGGTCGGACGGACCTGGGCGAGGGTTCGCCGCATTCCTTCGGATTCCAGCTGGAACACGCCGACCGTGTCACCGCGCTGCAGAAGCGCGAACACTGCCGGATCGTCCCAGGGCAGCGATTCATAATCGACCGCGATCCCGCGTGCCGCAAGCAGGCGCTGGCCTTCCTTGAGCACGGACAGCGTCTTGAGGCCGAGGAAGTCGAATTTCACGAGGCCCGCAGCCTCGACATACTTCATGTCGAACTGCGTCACCGGCATGTCCGAGCGCGGGTCGCGGTAGAGCGGCACCAGCTCTTCCAGCGGGCGGTCGCCGATGACGACGCCGGCTGCGTGGGTGGAGCTGTGGCGCGGCAGTCCCTCCAGCTTCATCGCCAGCTCGAACAGCCGGCGCACGTCGGGGTCGCTGCGCACTTCCTGGGCAAGCTCGCTGACCCCGTTCAGTGCGCGCTCGAGGGTCCACGGATCTGTCGGGTGGTTGGGGACCAGCTTGGCGAGGCGGTCAACTTGGCCGTAGCTCATTTGCAGCACGCGCCCGGTGTCCTTGAGCACGGCGCGGGCCTTCAAGCGCCCGAATGTGATGATCTGCGCCACCTTGTCGCGGCCGTAGCGCGCTTGAACGTAGGCGAGCACCTCCTCGCGCCGCGTTTCGCAGAAATCGATGTCGAAGTCCGGCATCGACACGCGTTCGGGGTTGAGCATGCGCTCGAACAGCAGGCCGAGTGGGATGGGGTCGAGATCGGTGATCGTCAGCGCCCAGGCGACCAAGCTGCCGGCGCCCGAGCCGCGGCCCGGCCCGACCGGAATGTCCTGGGCTTTTGCCCACACGATGAAGTCCGCGACGATCAGGAAATAGCCGGCGAAGCCCATTCGGGTGATGACGTCGAGCTCGAACTCCAGGCGGTCGCGGTACTCGGCTAGGCCGTCGACCTTCCCGGCGAGCCGTTTCTCCAGCCCAGCGCGCGCCTCGCGGCGAAGGGTCTCGTCCTCGTCGTCGCTAAGGCGCGGGAGGATCGGCCGGCGGATTGGGGCGGCGACGGCGCAACGGCGGGCGATGACGGCGGTGTTGGCGATCGCCTCGGGCACGTCGGCGAACAGCTCGGCCATGTCGGCGGCGGGCTTGAGCCAGGCGTGCGGCGAGCTCACCGCCCGCTCCGCGCTGTCGATATAAGCGCTCTGGGCGATGCACAGCATGGCGTCATGCGCGGCGTGGAAGGACGGTTCCGCATATTGCGCGGGGTTGGTCGCCACCAGCGGCAGGCCGCGCTCGAGCGCGAGGTCGATCAGCGCGCCTTCCGCAGCTTCCTCGATGTCATCGCCGCGCCGGCTGAGTTCGACATAAAGACGGTCGGGATAGAATTGCTCGATCCGGGCGACATAGTCGCGGGCCGCTTCGGCGCGGCCGTCCGCGAGCAGCCGGCCGAGGGCCCCTTCCCGCCCGGCGGTGAGACAGATCAGGCCGGTGCTGTCCGCCAGCGCATCGAAGCGGACGTGGGGCTCCTCGCTCAGCGGCCGGTCGAGGTGCGCGGCCGAGACCAGGAGACACAAGGCGGAATAGCCGGCCTCGTCCTGAGCGAACAAGGCGAGCCAGTCGATCTTGCCCTTGGGCCCGATGTCGTCGGGGCGCGCGACAGCCAGGGTCACGCCGATGATCGGCTGCACGCCTTC
>DASTDT010000111.1:0-13583 GCA_035710225.1 Sphingomicrobium sp. | reverse complement strand
ACCGTCCAGCCGCCCAAGTACCGGATCGACGTCAACAGCCTCGAGCATCTCGCCGCGCGCTCGCTCGAGCTCAACGAGATCGGGGTCGCCGAGGTCTATACCGACCGCGCAATCGTGTTCGAGCCTTTCGAGGACAACCGTGCGCTCGGCGGCTTCATCCTAATCGACAAATTGACCAATGCCACGGCGGGCGCGGGTATGATCCATTTCGCGCTTCGCCGCTCACGCAACATTCGGTGGCAAGCGCTCGATGTCAGCCGGGAGGCCCACGCGCGGATCAAGGGCCAGTTGCCCCGGGTGCTCTGGTTCACCGGCCTCAGCGGGGCCGGCAAGTCGACCATCGCCAATCTGGTCGAGAAGAAGCTTCACGCCATGGGGCGGCACACGTTCCTGCTCGATGGCGACAACCTCCGCCACGGGCTCAACCGCGACCTCGGCTTCACCGATGCCGACCGCATCGAGAACATCCGCCGGGTTGGCGAGGTCGCCAAGCTGATGGCCGACGCCGGTCTCATCGTCCTGACGGCGTTCATCTCCCCGTTCCGGGCCGAGCGGGACATGGTCCGCTCGCTTTTCCCGCAAGGCGAGTTCGTGGAAGTCTATGTCGATACGCCGATCGCGGAGGCCGAGCGGCGTGACCCCAAGGGGCTTTACGCCAAGGCCCGCGCTGGGGAACTCGCCAATTTCACCGGCATCGACAGCCCGTACGAACCGCCGGAGAACCCGGACATTCGCATCGACACCACCACCACCGGCGCCGAGGAGGCCGCCCAGGCGATCGTCGATTTCCTCGAGCGGCGATAAAAAAGGGCCGGCGCGATGGCGCCGGCCCTGCAACGAATGGAATTGAACCGGTCAGGCCATCTTGAAGCCTTCCCTGTTGACCAGACTCGTGATGTGCGAATTCTGCTCCTCCGTCAGGCCCTGCTTGAGACGCGGGAATACTTCCTCCTCCTCCATCTTGGCGTGCCGCGAGACCATGTCGCGGAACTCGCGGACCTTGGGCAGGAAGTCTGATGAACCCTTGTCCATTTCGTTGAGCTCGAAAAGGAACGTCTTCACATAGCCGTGCTCGCCCTCGAGCAGGTCGGCGTCGTGCGCGTCGTTGGCGGCGCGCAGCGCCGGATAGACGACGTGCTCTTCCTCATGGGCATGCTTGTCGAGCGCGTGCGTCAGCTTCTTGATCATCATCGCGCGCCGAGTGGTCTGGCTGTCGTCGGTGGCCAGGATCTTGTCGAACAGAGCGAGCGTCGTCTCGTGCTCGGCGGTCAGGACATCGTCCCAATCGCCGGCCGCCGCCGACATGCCCTGCATCGCCAGCTTGCGGCCGAGGTTGGCGGCGATGGCGAAGGCGGCGCCGGCCGCCGCTGCACCGAGCCACGAGCCCGTGCTGCCCCAGTTGAAAGCGCTGCGCTCATTGCTGCTCCGTTGGCCCCGCGCGGAATCGCTGCGGTTGCCGCTGCGGCGAGATGTCGTCGTGTTCGATCGAGCCATTTCATCCTCCTTGGCCGGGTTTCCGTGCTTGAACGGGAACTGCGACAACCCGTTCCCTCGCCGTCCATGACGACGGTCGGGCGGGGCGCTGGCTGCGACGGGCGACCTAGTGGAAGGCTGTAGCGGGCGCGGCCGTGGGCGATTCCTCCGGCCGCGGCGTATCCGCGCCGGTCAGCGCGTCGAGGAAGCTTTTTCGCCACCAATGGACGTCTTCGCGGCGCACGCCCTCGGCCAGTTTTTCCCAGCGCGACCGCCGCTCGGCCAGCGGCATGTTGAGCGCATCCTGGATTCGGTCGCTGATCTCGTCCCGGCTGTACGGATTAACCAGCAGCGCATCGCCCATCTGCTCCGCCGCCCCGGCGAACTGCGACAGGACGAGCACACCCGGATCGGCCGGGTCCTGGGCCGCCACGAATTCCTTGGCGACGAGGTTCATCCCATCGCGCAGGGGCGTCACGAGGCCCACGTCGGCGGCCCGGAAGAGGCCGGCCAAGCCACCGCGAGGATAGCCCTGGTTGACGTAGCGGATCGGCACCCAGTCGACATGCGCGAACTCGCCGTTGATGCGCCCCGACAGCTCATCGAGTTCTTCGCGGATGTGGGCGTAGGTATGAACCTCGCCGCGGGACGGCGGCGCGATCTGTAGCAGATAGACCTTGTGCAGCCAGTCGGGATGTTCCTCGAGGAAACGGCGGTAGCCGTTGAAGCGCTCGACCAGTCCCTTCGAATAGTCGAGCCGGTCGACGCCGATGATCGACTTGCGGCCCTGGGCGCTGCGTTTGAGCGTGTCGAACGCTACCTCTGCGTCGTCGGTCGCCAGCAACGTGTCATATTCGCCGGCGTCGATGCCGATCGGAAAGGCCCCGGTGCGCACCCGCCGGCCGCCGACCGCGATCACGCCGCCGGCCTCGATCGTCCCGCCCAGCTCGCGCTCGACATAATGGTGGAAGCTTTCGAGCCATTCCTCGGTCTGGAAGCCGATCAAATCATAGTCGAGCATCGATTCGACCAGGCGGCGATGGTAGGGAAGCGCGGTGATCAGCCGGTGCGGTGGCCACGGAATGTGGAGGAAGAATCCGAGCCGGTTGGCGACCCCCATTCGCCGCAGGCGCTGGCCGAGCGGGATCAAATGATAGTCGTGGACCCATACCAAATCGCCCTCGGCGATCAGCGGGGCGACAGTCGCCGCAATCCGGTCGTTGACCCGCTCATAGCCCGATCCGAAGTGGCGATCGAACTCGGCAAGGTCGATCCGGTAGTGGAACATCGGCCATAAGGTGCGGTTGGCGTAGCCGTTGTAATATTCGTCGACGTCCTGCTCCTCGAGATCGACCGTCGCGGTGGTCACGCCGTCGACTTCCTGGGTCGCGATCTCGCCGGTGAAACGCTCGACCGCATTGCCCGACCAGCCGAACCAGATCCCGGACGTTTCGCGGAGCGCCGAGGCCAGCGCGACGGCGAGCCCGCCCTGCGACGCGCGGCCCGGGCGCGCCTTGGGCGCGCTCACTCGATTGGAAATGATAATCAGCCGGCTCAGCGTACCGCACTCCACGGGCGCGAGAGCAGTCCCGCGCAGTTGATCAATCCCACCAGCGAATAAGTTTGCGGATAGTTTCCCCACAGCTCGCCGGTTTGAAAATCCGTATCTTCCGACAGCAGGCCGGCCGGCGTCAGCCGTTCGAGCATGAGGCCGTAAAGTTCGCGGGCTTCGGCCGACCGGCCGGTCAGGTGAAGCGCCTCGATCAGCCAGAAGGTGCAGAAGTTGAAGGCAGTTACCGGCAGCCCGAAATCGTCCTCGGTGGCATAGCGCAACATGTGCTCGCCGCGCCGAAGGCCGCGTTCCACTGCCTCCAGCGTGCGGGTGAAGCGCACATCGTCGGGCTTGAGGAATTGCAGGTCGAGCATCTGCAACAGGCTAGCGTCGATATCATCCCCGCCGAAGGTCGCCGCGAACCGGCCCTCATCATCGACCCAGGCGGCTTCCTCGATCGCCAGCCGAAGGCGGTCCGCGCCTTCCGCCCAGAAGCGCGCGCGATCGTCGAGGCCCAGCTCCTCGGCGATCCGGGCGAGCCGGTCGCACGCCGCCCAACACATCACCGAGCTGTAGGTGTGGACATGGTTGCGGGTGCGTAATTCCCACAGGCCCGCGTCTGGCTGGTCGAAGCTTTCGAGAGCGCGGAAGCCGACCTGCTCAAGCTCGGCGAAATCCTGGGCATTGGCCCTACGGTAGAGGCGATGATCGAAGAACGCCTGGGCGCTCGACAGGACGATCTGGCCATACACGTCATGCTGGGTCTGGGTGTAGGCCGCATTGCCGACCCGCACCGGGCCGTGGCCGCGGTAGCCTTGGAGGGCTTCGGCGGTGCGCTCCTCGAGCTTTGCCTCGCCATTGACCGCGTAGAGCGGCTGGAGCCGCCCGTCCTCGGCATTGTCGATGAGGTTGCGCAAATAGGTGAGGTAGTTTTCGAGCACGTCGAGCGCGCCAAGCCGGTTCAATGCCTGGACCGTATAATAGGCATCCCGGATCCAGCAGTAGCGATAGTCCCAGTTGCGCTCGGACCCGTCGTGCTCCGGGATCGACGTCGTCAGCGCCGCGACGATCGCCCCTGTCTCCTCGTGCTGGCACAGCTTGAGCGTGATTGCGCAGCGGATCACCACCGATTGCCATTCGAGCGGGATAGCGAGCCCGCGCACCCACTGCCGCCAGTGGGCCCGGGTCTGGTGGAGCATGCGCGCCACTTCCTGCTCGACATTGCCGACGAACGGCTCGTCCGGGCCGAGGAAGAAATGGAGCGCCCGCTCGACCCGGAAGCTGCGGCCGTCGAGGATCCGGCCGACCGGCGCATCGGTGCTCAGCCGAAGCGGCTGCGGCTCAAGCAGGAAGCGGACGTGATTGGTGCCGTTGGTGCGCGCCGAATCGGCGGCGCCCCAGTCGGTCGCCGGATTGAGCTTGATCCGGATGCGTGGATTGCCGGCAATCGGCCGGACGATGCGGACGAACGCCACTGGCCGGTACATCCGGCCGCTTCGCTCCAGCCGGGGGCAGAAATCGATCACCTCGATCGCCCCGCCGCGTTCGTCGGTCATGCGGGTCATCAGGATCGGCGTGTTCTTCAGGTAGACCGCGTCCGACGTGACCATGTCGGCCAGCTCGATCCGCCACTCCCCGGCGGAGCCGTGCGCGGAGCGTTCGCCGTCACGACGCGGCTCGAGCAGCGAGCAGAACAAAGGGTCGCCATCGACCTGCGGCTGGCAGGCCCACACCATGCCGGCCGAGCCGTCGACCAAGGCGCTGACCTGGCAATTGCCGATCGGCCACAGTTCCAGGCTGCTCATGCCGCCGCCGCCGCCAGCCATGCCTTGACCGCGGCGACATCGGTCAGCCGATAGGTCGCCTCGGTCGGCCGTTCCGGGCCAACCAGGATGCTCGTCCCGCCAAGGCTGTTGACCGCGGCGAAGGCATCTTCGTCGGTGATGTCGTCGCCGACCATCACCGGCCGCCCGACATCGAACGGCGGCTCGTTCATGAATAGTCGAACCACATCGCCCTTGGTCCGGCCTGGCGCTCGCAATTCACGGACCATCGCCCCTTTCTGGACAGACAGCCCGTGGCGCTGGGCCGATTGCACGGCGAAACTTTCGACCGCTTCCTCGAGCGAGGGGCGGGCCCGGAAATGGACGGCAACGCCCATCGGCTTGGCTTCGGCGATCAGGTCATGCTCGCGGGCAAAGGCGACCGCCTCGGCGGTGGCGCCGGCGATAGAGGGCGGCACATTGCCGCCCTCCACCCGTCCGTCGGCGTGCCGCCGCTCGGCCCCGTGCGATCCAGCGATCGCCAGGCCGGGCAGGTCGAGATGGGCGGCGAGGTCGGCCAGCGAGCGACCGCTAATAACCGCCATCCGCCCGCCGAGCCTGGACTGGAGGCCCTGGAGCAGGCTGCGCAGGTCGTCGCACACGGCAATTCCGTCCGGGGAGAGGGCGAATTCGACCAGCGTCCCGTCGAGATCGAGGAACAGGGACGCGTCGGCCAGCAGGCCGGGAGGAGGGGGTTCTAGAGGCATTCGGGAAGGCATCGTTTGGCTGGCGGCAAAGGTTCCCGCGAACGTGTCGCCGACGGAACGGTCGCGGTCGACAGATGTTGTCTCCTTCGTCGGCCGTGACGGTCGGGGGAAGAACGGAGATTCTGTTGCGCATCGCTCAAATCGCACCCCTCGCGGAGGCCGTGCCGCCCAAGCTTTATGGTGGCACCGAACGGGTCATCTGGTGGCTGACCGAAGCCCTGGTCGACCTCGGCCACGACGTCACGCTCTACGCCAGCGGCGACAGCGAGACGTCGGCGCGGCTGGTACCCTGCGCGGACCAGGGTCTCAGGCTGGCCGGGATCGACAATCACTTGGCCTACACCCTGGCCATGGTCGATCGCGTGCTGGCAGAGGCGGACCGCTACGACATTCTTCATTTCCACGTCGATTTCGTCCACTTCCCTTTGTTCCGCCATATCGCCGAGCGCTGCTTCACCACGCTTCACGGGCGGCTCGACCTGCCCGACTTCCGGCCCGGTTTCACGGCCTTCCCGGAAATGCAACTGGTCAGCATTTCCGATGACCAGCGGCGGCCGGTTCCCGACGCCAACTTCGTCAGGACCATCTATCACGGCATGCCGGCCGGGCTGATCACACCGGGGCCGGGCGGGGACTATCTCGCCTTTCTCGGCCGGATGTCGCCTGAAAAGCGCCCCGACCGGGCGATCGAGATCGCGCGCCGGACGGGAATGAAGCTCAAGATGGCGGCCAAGGTCGACAATGCCGACCGGCAATATTTCGAAGACAAGATCCGCCCGCTGCTCGACGACCCCTTGGTCGAATTCATCGGCGAGATCGACGATTCGCGTAAACCGGAGTTTCTCGGCAACGCGCGCGCTTTATTGTTCCCGATCGACTGGCCGGAGCCGTTCGGGCTGGTGATGATCGAGGCAATGGCCGCAGGCACGCCCACCATCGCCTGGAAATGCGGCTCGACAACCGAAGTCATCGATCACGGCCGAAGCGGCTTTCTGGTCGGTTCCGTGGAGGAGGCGGTGGACGCAGTCTCACGCCTCGACGAGCTGCCGCGCGTGCGCGTCCGGGCCTGCTTCGACGAGCGCTTCACCGCACGCCGCATGGCCGAAGACTATCTGGAAATGTTCAGGGCCGCCATCGCCGCCGAACAGGGGCGCGCCGCGTCGCCATTCCTGCTAGCCGGATAGGATGAACGAGCCAGTTTCGGACGAGGATTTCCACCCGCGCGCGCCCGAGAGGCCGCCCCAGGAAAACTACCATATCGAAGCGACCGAGTCGCTCGTCGAGCGGACCTTGCGGTCGCTCAAGCACAACGACCTGTTCGCGATCTTCGACCAGCAGGGCAATTTCAAGAGCGGTACGGATGGTCCCGACGGACTGTTCTACAAGGACACCCGTTTCCTCTCGAAGATGACGCTCACGGTCGGCGGAGCTGAGCCGCTTCAGCTGGGTTCGGTGGTGCTCGACGACAATGGCGCGATGGTCGTCGATCTGACCAATGCCGACCTCCACAGCAGCGCCGGCCGGATGTGGCTTCAGCGCGAGACCGTGCATTTGTCGCGTTTCAAGTTTCTCAGCGACGATACCTCCTACGAGCGGCTGCGGGTCCACGCCTATTCCGTCATCGGGCGGCCGGTGCCGCTGTCGATCACCTTCGATGCCGATTTCGCTGATTTATTCGAAGTGCGCGGCGAGCGGCGCGCGCGCCGCGGCGAGCGAGAAGTCGAGCGACTGTCGGATTCGGCGGTCGAATTCCGCTACACCGGCCTGGACAAGGTCCAGCGCCGAACGCTGGTCCATTTCGATCCGCCGCCGCAGGAATTGACCGCCCATAGCGCCTTGTGGATGGTCGACCTCGACGCGGCCAGCCAGCAGACGATCGTCATCAAGACCTGCTGCTCGATCGATGGCGCCCGTCCATTGAGCCGGCCCGCGGCCCCGGCGTTCCGGGCCATGCGCTCGGGCCGCGTGCGGGCGCAGCGCAACCGGGTAACGGTGAGCAGCACCAATCCGCAGTTCGATGCCGTCCTGGCCCGCGCCTGGTCCGACCTCGACATGCTCGTCACCGACACGCCGCTTGGACCGTACCCCTACGCCGGCGTGCCCTGGTACAGCACCATTTTCGGGCGCGACGGGATCATCACGGCGCTGCAGATGCTGTGGTGCGCGCCCTACTTGGCCAAGGGCGTGCTGACGACCTTGGCCGCGCTCCAGGCGACCGAGGTCGATCCCGTCGCAGACTCCCAGCCGGGCAAGATCCTGCACGAGATGCGCGGCGGCGAGATGGCCGGACTGGGGGAGGTGCCGTTCGGACGTTATTACGGATCGGTCGATTCGACGCCCTTGTTCGTCATGCTCGCCGCGGAATATGCCGAGCGCACCGGCGACCTCGAAACCATCGCCAAGATCTGGCCCAACGTCCTCGCCGCTCTCGCGTGGATGGACGATTACGGCGACGTCGATGGCGACGGCTTCATCGAATATGCGCGGATGACGGACAAGGGCCTGACCAACCAGGGCTGGAAGGACAGCAGCGACAGCATCTTCCATGCCGACGGCCGGCTGGCCCAAGGCCCGATCGCCTTGTGCGAGGTCCAGGCCTACGCCTTCGCTGCCAAGCGCGGCGCCGGGCAGCTTGCGCGGCGACTCGGGCATCCGGACACGGCGCGCGAGCTCGAGCGCCAGGCAAGGGAGCTGAAGAGCAAGTTCGAAAAATCGTTCTGGATCGAAGCGCTCGGTAGCTACGCTCTCGCGCTCGACGGACACAAGCAGCCGTGCAAGGTGCTGTCGTCGAACGCCGGCCATTGCCTTTATGCCGGCATTGCCAGCGCCGAGCGCGCGCAGCTGGTCGCCGAGACGCTGGCGGGCACCCGCTTCTTTTCCGGCTGGGGGGTGCGGACCATCGCCACGGGCGAGGCGCGCTACAACCCGATGTCCTATCACAACGGCTCGATCTGGCCCCACGACAATGCTTTGATCGCGCTCGGGATGGCCCGCTACGGACACAAGCCGGGGGTGCGCGCGATCTTCGAGGGCATTTTCGAATCCGCCACCTATGACGAGTTGCGCCGCCTGCCCGAGCTGTTCTGCGGCTTCGCTCGCCGCCAGCGCCGCGGCCCCACGTCCTATCCGGTCGCCTGCTCGCCGCAGGCTTGGGCCGCGGCCGCGCCGTTCGCCTTGCTGTCGGCGGCGATCGGGCTCGATATCGACCACGACAAGGCCGAGCTTCGGCTAAACCGGCCGACCCTGCCGGCCTTCCTCGACGAACTCACCATTCGCAACATCGCGTTCGGGGAATCGCGCATAGACCTCCGCCTCGCGCGCACCGGCCTCGACGTTACCACTGCAGTGATCGAGCGAAGCGGACCGGCAACGGTGACGATCAGCAAATAGGCGTTACAGCGCGCCGTGCCGGTCGAGCTGATAAGCCTTGGTTCGGACCGCTTCCTGGGTGCGACCAAGAAGGCTGGCGACTTCGCGGATCGGCCGCCGCCTCGCCATCAGTTCGCACAGGCGGTCGATATCGTCCGCGGTCCAGGGCGCGCGATTGCGCTCGAGCGGGCGGCCGATCGCCGGCGCATCCGTCCGGAACATTCTCGGCTGCGGCGCCTGGCGCCGGTCAGGTGTTTGAAAAGCCGTCATAATATCCCCGTCTCCAAGCCACCACCAAAGCGCGGGATCGCCGCGGTAGTTCCTTGAAAACAGGCTGACTTAAGTGAATCCGGGGAGGCATGGTCGCTGCCGGACCGTCGCGATCGAAGCGGAGCCGCTTGAGACGCGGAGATGTCCGGCCAGGAAACTTTCCGAAAATGGTGACCCCTACGGGACTCGAACCCGTGTTTTCGCCGTGAGAGGGCGACGTCCTAGACCGCTAGACGAAGGGGCCGGCGTTCGGCGCGGCGCATATGAGCGAGGCCCGGCCCCTAGTCAACGCCCGCCTCGCCGGTTGACGAAGCCTCCACCGATGGTGGAAAAGGCAGGGGCCGCGACGCATTGCCGCGCATTTCGGGGGGGATTCGACTTGCTCTGGCTTCGGGCGCGCTGATGCTGATCGCCCAGATTACGGACCTACACATCGGCTTCGATCGCGATAATCCGCACGAACTCAACGTTCGGCGACTCAACATGGTGATCGATGAGCTGAACGAGCGCGTGCCCAGACCCGACCTGCTTCTGGTCACCGGCGACCTGGTCGAGAACGGCGATGACAAACGCGCCTACCGGCACATGGAAAGCCTGGTGAAGCGCTGGCAGGGCCCGCTGCTGTGGGCGGTCGGCAACCATGACGACCGCGCCAATCTCCTGGCCGTACTGCCTGAAGTCCCGGTCGATGAGCATGGCTTCATCCAATACGAGGCCGAGTTCGGCGGCCTGCGCTTCGTCGTCCTCGACACGCTCGACCCCGGCCGACACGGCGGTATGGTGTGCGAGACCAGGGGCAAGTGGCTGCGGGCCCGATTGCGCGAAAAGAAGGAGGTGCCGACGGTCGTCGTCCTCCATCATCCCCCGGTCGACACCGGAATCGCTTGGATGAGCGCCTTGCCGTGCGAACAATGGGTCCAGCGGCTGGAGTCGATTCTCAAGCCCGCCAAGCAGGTCGTTGGATTGATCAGCGGCCACGTCCACCGCCCGATCTCAACCAGTTTCGCCGGCAAGCGACTGATCGTCGCCCCTTCGACCGCCCCGCAGGTCGCGCTCGACCTCGACGACGTCGATCCCCAGCATCCCGACGGCCGCGCGCTGATCATCGCCGACGCGCCGGCCTATGCCCTTCATTACTGGGACGGGCGCACGCTGCTGACCCATTTCGAGATCGCCGGTCCGCGCAACGTCATCGCCAGCTACAACAGCAACGTCCAGCCGATGATGACTGCGTTCCTTCGGGAGCGCGGCACCGGCTAGGCCGACCCAGGACGGCCCCTAGCGGAAATTGTCGGCGTAAGCCTGCAGCTTGAGCTTGACCGGCGGCGCCGGGACGATGTGCACCTCGAGGCCCTTGCGTCGTGCGAAGTCGACCGCTGCTTCCTTGCTGTCGAACACCAGGCGAACCTGCGTCTTGGTGTCGCCAGAGCCGGCCCAGCCGGTCAGCGGGTCGGGGCGCTGGCCTTCGGTGCGCTCGAACTCCAAGGTCCACCTTCCCGCGCGAGCCTTGCCCGACTGGGTAGTCTTGCGTTGTTCCTCGACGATGCGGGCCACGGTCATGCCCTGGCATCTGGCCGGGCCACGGCGACAAATCAAGTGCGGCCCTTGCCCTGTTGCGCGGCGCGCTTCGTGCGCAGGGTCGGATCGGCGGAGGCAGCATCGTCGGGCCAGGGATGCTTAGGGTAACGGCCGCGCATTTCCTTGGCGACCTCGCGCCAATTGCCGGCCCAGAACGCGGGGAGGTCCTTGGTCGTTTGGATCGGGCGGTGCGCAGGGCTGGTGATCGCCAGCACCAGCGGAATCCTACCGCCGGCGACCATTGGGTGGGCCGCGAGACCGTACAGAGCCTGAGCTCGGACCGCCACCGTCGGCCCGCCCGCCGCTCCATAATCGATTGGATGGGTCGAGCCGGCCGGCGACTGGAAATGCAGTGGCGCCAGGCGGTCGATCATGCGCCGGCCGTCGTGGCCGAGCAGGCCTTCGAGGCCGGCGTCGAGGGCCGACGGCGGCACATCGAGGTCGCGGCGGCCGGCCAGCAACGGCGCCAGCCATTCGTCGAGCCGGTCGAGCAGCGCCTGGTCGGACAAATCAGGAATTTGCGGATCATGAATACGGGCGAAAGCGGCGCGCTGGCGAAGGGCGTTGTCGCCCCACGCAAGAATGCCGAGGCCGTGACGGCGGACGGCGTCGAGCAGCCCGGCCTCGATGCTCGCCTGGTCGGGAGCCGGGTCGGGCGACGAGGCCAGCACGATCGCGCCGAGGCGGCGGCCACGGGTCGCGACGATCCGGTTCGCTGCCGGGTCGAAGCGCGCCTCCCGGAACGGGGTAATCCGGTTCGCGAACAGGGTTTCGATGTCCGCCAGATCGATGGCGGCCGCGCTGAGGATGCGCGCGCCCGACGCGGCCCCCGCCACTTCCGCGACCGCTAGCCAGTCGCTCCGCGCCAGCGGGCTCGCCGGATCGAGCCGGAAGCCGCGGCCGCCCACCGACTGCCAGCTTTCGCCGCCGGCATCGCGCCTCCTGGACAGGCGATCGGGGAAGCCGAGGGCGATCGCCCGGGCGAGGCCGTGCGATCCGCCGGGGTCTATGGCCCGGGACGAGCGGCAGTTCCGCTCCCACCGTAGCACCATTCGGCTTGCCGCCTGGGCGCGGGGCGAGCGCTCGCTTTGCCAGCGCCGCCGCCGCGCCTCGAGGTCGGGGTCGGTTCCGCCGAGCCCGCGCTCGGTCAGCATCGCGGCGGCTTCGGCGGCGTCGCGGGCAAAGCCCATTTCCCCTGCCGCCAGGATCATGTGGGCAAGGCGCGGCTCGAGCGGCCATTGAGCGAGCTGCCGGCCATGGGGCGTCAGCCGGCCGTTCGGGTCGAGCGCGCCGAGCGCGGTCAGGCGCCGCCGCGCCTCATCGACGGCAGCGGCCGGCGGCGGGTCGAGGAAGGGCAATCGACCCGGGTCGGCCTCGCCCCACAACAGGCACGTCAGCACCAGGCTCGAAAGGTCGGCTTCGAGTATCTCCGGCGGGTCGTGCGCCGGCAAGGCGGCGTTGGCGGCCTCCTCCCACAGGCGGATGGCCACGCCCGGCGCCTGGCGAGCGGCGCGGCCGGCACGCTGGGTCGCCGCGGCGCGGCTGGCGCGCTCGGTGGTGAGCCGGGTCAGGCCGGCGCCGCGGTCATAGCGCGGGCGGCGCGCAAGGCCGCTGTCGACGACGATCCGGACATCGTCGAGCGTGACGCTGGTTTCGGCGATGCTGGTAGCGAGAACCAGCTTGCGGCTGCCCGCGGGCGGGGGCTTGAGCGCGGCCCGCTGGGCGGACGGCTCGATGCCGCCATGAAGGCGATGGAGAACCACTCCGGCGGGCAACTCGCCAAGCGCGGTTGCGGTGCGCTCGATCTCGGCCACGCCGGGAAGGAATGCGAGCAACGAGCCCTCATGATCTGCCAGCGCGCGGCGGATGGCGGTGGTCATCTGCGGCTCGATGCGTTCGCCGCTGTCCCTGCCGACGTGTCTGATTTCGAGCGCAAAGGATTTCCCGGCGCTCTCGATGCGCGGCGGGTCGCCCAGCAGCCGGCCGAAGCGTGTCCCGTCGAGGCTTGCCGACATGGCGACGAGCCGAAGGTCGGGGCGAAGGGCGGCGCAGGAATCGAGCGCCAGGGCCAGGCCGAGGTCATTGTCGAGGCTGCGCTCGTGGACCTCATCGAACAGCAAGGCGGTGATTCCTGTCAGCTCGGGATCCTGCTGTATTCGCGCCAGGAACACACCGTGGGTCATGACGATGACGCGGGTCGCTGGGCCAACGCGGCTGTCGAGCCGGGTCTGGTAGCCGATGGAGGCGCCCGGCTCCTCGCCCAGCGCACGCGCCATATATTCGGCGGCCGAACGCGCAGCCAGGCGGCGCGGGACGAGTAGCAGGACCTGACCCGGGCACCATGGCTCGCCAAGCAAGGCGGGCGCGACGCGCGTGGTCTTGCCGGCGCCCGGTGGGGCGATGAGCAGCGCGCGCGTGCCGCCGCGCAAGGCCGCGAGAAGGGCGGGCATGACCCCGTCAATCGGCAGCGGCAAGCTCATCATGCGCGAATGGCTGTTTTGGCCGGACAAGGAAAGGCCGGCCACCCGAAGGTGACCGGCCCAACTTTTAGACAAGCGTTCGCTTTAGCCGCGCTCGGGTTCCGGCGGCGGCGGCGGCGGCGGCGGCGGAGGCGGACATGCCTCGGTCGCCATGATCACCGAACCGTCCGGGCAGGTCTGCGTCGCCGGAGGCGGCGGCGGAGGCGGCGGGGGCGGCGGCGGCGGCGGGGGCGGCGGGAGAGCCGCTTCCGGAGCGCCGAAGTTGAAGATCAGGCTGGCGAGCAGGCTGTGCGAGCGCAGCTTTCCTTCATTGGCGAAGTTGACGATCCCG
>DASTDT010000110.1:0-6654 GCA_035710225.1 Sphingomicrobium sp. | reverse complement strand
GACTTCGTCGCATCGGTGCGCGAATTCACCGGCGGCCGGGGCGTCGCGGTGGTGCTCGACATGGTCGGTGGCGACTATCTGCCGCGCAATCTTGCCTGCCTCGCCGAAGATGGCCGCCACGTGTCGATTGCCTTCCAGCGCGGCGCCACGGCGGAGCTGCCGATCCCCGAGGTCATGCGCCGCCGCCTGATCCTCACTGGTTCCACTCTTCGCCCGCGCGATCTCGCTTTCAAGACCATGGTTGCTGACGAGATCGCCCGCACCGTCTGGCCCTTTGTCGAGGGCAACCGCCTAAAGCCGGTGATCGATTCCACCTTCCCGCTTGCCGACGCAGCCGACGCCCACCGCCGCATGGAATCGGGCGAGCACATCGGCAAGATCGTCCTCGAAGCCGGTTGAACCTTGCCCTCGCCGGGCATTGGGACTAGGTGAAAACCTGCATCGGCCGCTCCGGGAAGGGGCGGCCTCACTTGTTTTTGGAGATTCGGGATGGCCCAGCCGCTCATGCCCCACGCGACCGCCTCATGGCTGGTCGAGAACACCTCATTGAGCTTCACCCAGATCGCCGACTTCTGCGGTCTTCACATCCTCGAGGTTCAGGCCATCGCCGACGATACGGCGGCGACCAAGCTCACCGGCCGCGATCCCGTTCGCTCGGGCGAGCTCACGCATGAGGAAATCGAGCGCGGCCAGGCCGCCCCCGATTACGAGCTTCAGATGATCAAGGCGCCCGACGCCGTCACTCGCACCAAGGGCCCGCGCTACACGCCGGTGTCCAAGCGCCAGGACAAGCCAGACGGCATTGCCTGGATCATCAAGAACCACCCGGAGGTCACTGACGGCCAGATCGGCAAGCTCATCGGCACCACCCGTACGACCATCTCCGCGATCCGCGACCGCAGCCATTGGAACATGGTTAACATCACGCCCAAGGACCCGGTCACGCTCGGCCTCACCACCCAGCGCGAGCTCGATGCTGCGGTGGCCAAGGCGGAAAAGGCGGCCGGCAAGGAAGCCCGCGTCGATACTCGCTTCGAGGGAGATCGCGACGCGCTGATCGTCGAGCTCCGCGCGGAGCGCGAGCAGCACGCCCGCGACGCCGAAGCGGCCATCGCCGCCGCCGAAGCCGAGGCCCGCGGCGAGGAGCTCGTCAGCGACGAGATCGTGCCGGGCATCAAGGACCCGTTCAAGAAATAGCGCGGGTCCGCGAAGGCGGCGTCAGCCTTCCTTCGACCCACGGTCGACATTGCAGGGCTCGTGCGCGGTTGCGTCACGCGGCAGTTCAGGTGCATCCTGTCCCTGTCACAGGGGACCGCATGTCCGACGTCTTCATTTCCTACAAGGCCGAAGATCGCCGGCGGATTCAGCCACTGGTCCAGGCGCTCGAGGCGGACGGCTATTCGGTCTGGTGGGACCAGCATATCGGCACCGGCGACCAGTGGCGGGAGACGATCGAGCGCCAGCTAGACGCGGCGAAATGCGTGATCGTCGCCTGGAGCAAGCAGTCGGTCGGGCCGGAAGGGCATTTCGTGCGGGACGAAGCGTCACGGGCGCAACGCCGGCATGTCTGTGTCCCGATCCTCCTCGACGCGGTCGAGCCGCCGCTCGGCTTTGGGGAAAGCCAGGCGGCGTCGCTGCGCGGGTGGCGCGGCAATCGGTCGGATGACGGCTACCAGGCGATACTTACCGCTGTGCGGCGCGTTGTCGGCGAAGCCGGTGCATCCTCTTCGGCCGTTGCGAAACACGGCATCGACCGGCGTGCTCTTCTCGCTGGAGGAGCGGTCGCGGCCGCTGCTGCGGCGGGCGTCGGCGGCTGGATGTTGCTGAAGCCCGATTCGACCGGCGCATCGGACAGCATCGCCGTTCTGCCCTTTGCGAACCTCAGCGGCGATCCCGCGCAGGCCTATTTCGCCGCCGGCATCGCCGGGGAAATCAGGAACATCCTCACCCGCATTGCCGGGCTGAAGGTCGCGGGCAGCACGTCGTCCGAGGCCGTCCGGGATGATGACACCGAAACGGTATCACGGAAGCTGCGAGTCAGGAACATCCTGACGGGGAATGTCCGGCAGACCGCTTCGACAATACGCGTAACGGCCGAGTTGATCGATGGTGACACTGGACTGGCCAAATGGTCGCAGAATTATGACCGCGCCCCCGGTGACGTGATCAAGATTCAAACCGACATCGCCGAAAAGGTCACTCGTGCGCTGGCCGTAACGCTCGGCGCCAGCGCTAGGAAAGCGCTGGCGGCCGAAACCAGCAACGTTGCTGCGCAGACACTTGCCTTTCAGGCACGGGACCTGAGCTGGCAATTTACCGTTCCGGCATTCCAGCGCTGCCTTCAACTGCTCGACCAGGCCATTGCGCTCGATCCGAACTATGGGCGCGCCTATGCGCTGAAAGCCTTTGTGACCAACAATTTGGCGGGTCTGACGGCAATGACCCCCGCCGCGCTGGCGAGGGGGCGGGCCGAGGCGCTGCAATATGCAAAAACGGCGGTTTCGAAGGCGCCAGACCTGCCGATCGCGCGGTCCGGGCTGGGGTTCGCTTTTGCACTCACTCTGCAGGTGCGCAAATCGCTGCGCGAACACGAGATTGCGATTTCGCTTCCCGGCGGCGAGCCCGACGTCCTGCGCAATTACGGATATGCCATAAGCAGCATCGGGAATTCGGAGGAAGCGCTTCGCTATGTCGATGAGGCGCTCGCGCTCGATCCGCTTAATTCGGGCTCGCATCGGGCCCATGTCTCTGTCTTGTTCGATGCGCGTAACTACGAGGAGGCCGTCCGCTATACGGTGAAGCTGAAGCAGGGATCGCCTGAGCTGTTCAATTTCCCGGATCTGCTTGGGCACTCGCTGCTGATGCTCGGCCGAACGAAGGATGCCGCACTCGCATTCGGGCAGAGCGTCACGGGTGAGGCATTGATCGCCGCAAAAAGCGGAAATCGCGCGCTAGCTTTGGCCAAGCTTGCCGCCCTGCAGGGGCGAGATGGCGGTTCCGCGAGCTTTGGTTCCGCCCGAATTTACGCCCAGTTGGGCGACCGGAACCGTGCCTTTGAAGCGCTTGATCGTGCGTGGACAGTCCGCGACTCTAGTCTCCTGGATCTGAAGATCGACCCCTATCTGGACCCGCTGCGCAGCGATCCTCGCTTCGCGTCGCACGTAAAAAGGTTGGGCCTGCCCGCCTGACGTGCGCACTTCTCGAATCGAACGATGGCGCAATGCGGCTTTCAACCCAAAGCTGACACCAAGGCCACCTTGCTTTCCCCACTCGGCCCCGCCAAAACTTGGCGAATGGCCGAGGACGACATTTCTTCGCTGAGTTTCGAGAAGGCGCTCGAGGAGCTTGAGCAGATCGTCCGAACGCTCGAGCAGGGCTCCGCGCCGCTCGATGATTCGATTGCCCTCTACCAACGCGGTGACCGCTTGAAGCGCCATTGCGAGGCGCGCCTGAAGGCCGCCCAGGAACGGATCGAGCAGATCGCGCTCGGCCCCGACGGCGAGCCCAAGGGCACGGTTCCCTTCGATGCCGGTTGAAACCATCGATCGCCTGCTTCCATCGGTGCCCGACGAGGCGCGGCGAATCGGCCATGGCGTCGACGATCTGTTCGCCTTTCACTTGCGCGATCCCGGCGACGGCCGAGCCCGGCTGTTCGAGGCGATGCGCTACGCGGCGCTCGGCGGCGGCAAGCGCATCCGGCCGCTTCTCACCGTCGCCTCCGCCCGGCTGTTCGCGGTCGACGAGGGGCGGGCCATTCGCGCCGGCTCGGCGATCGAGGCGATCCACGTCTATTCGCTGATCCACGACGATTTGCCGTGCATGGACGACGACGATCTTCGCCGCGGCCGGGCGACCGTCCACAAGGCCTATGACGAGGCCACCGCCGTCCTTGCCGGCGACTGCTTCCACGACCTGGCGTTCGAGATCATGGCCGATCCGGCCACTCACGAGGACCCGTTCGTGCGCTGCGAGCTGCTGCTCGGCCTGGCGCGCGCGTCCGGGCTCGACGGCATGGGTGGCGGCCAGATGCTCGATCTCGCCGCCCAGGGCCAGGCGCTCGACCTCGCCGCGATCACCCGCCTCCAGCAGCTCAAGACCGGCGCACTGATCGAATTTTCGGTGGAGGCGGCCTGCATCATGGGCCGGCTGCCGGAAGAATCGCGCACCTCGTGCCGGGGCTATGCGCGCAACATCGGCCTCGCATTTCAGATCGCCGACGACCTCATCGACCATTGCGGCGACGAGGGCGCGGCCGGCAAACGGGTCGGCAAGGATGCCGGCGCGGGCAAGGCGACTTTCGTCTCGCTACTCGGCGAGGAGCGCGCCCGCCGTCAGGCGGCGATGCTGGTTGACCAGGCGGTCGAGCATCTCGCCAATTTTGGTCAGGAGGCGGATCTGATGCGCGCCATCGCCCGCTACGTCACCGAGCGCGACCGTTGAGCGCGGCCGGCCGCGGGCGACGGACCGCCGTCTATCCGGGCACGTTCGACCCGATCACGCTCGGCCACATGGATATCATCCGGCGCGGTACGCACCTTGTCGACACGCTCGTCGTCGGGGTCACCACCAACCCGTCCAAGTCGCCGATGTTCTCGGTCGAGGAGCGCCTGGCGATGGTCCGGCGCGAGGTTTCCGAACTGCCGACGGTCAAGGTCGTCAGCTTCGACTCGCTGCTAATGGACTTCGCAGAGAGCCAGGGCGCCAGCCTCATCCTGCGCGGACTGCGCGCGGTCGCCGACTTCGAATACGAATATCAGATGGCGGGCATGAACCAGAAGCTGAACGACGAGATCGAGACCGTCTTCCTGATGGCCGACGTGTCGCTCCAGCCGATCGCGTCCAACTTGGTCAAGGAAATCGCTCGCTACGGCGGCCCGATCGACAAGTTCGTGACCCCGGCGGTGGCCGCCGACGTCGCCGCCAAGCTCGGCTGATTTCACTGTCCTACAGAGCGGCTTTTGGCAAAGGCTGACCCCGCTGGTTCGCCGTTCAGCTTGCGCCAATCTCGCGGCCCCTAGCCAATCTGCCTGAGTTCGCGGAAGGGGCCAGGACGTCCCTTTTTGCAGGAACTTTGTGAACTCAAAGCAGGCTGGCGAGGGCTTCATCCCTGCGCTAGAGGGGCCGCTGTCGCGGGGAGTGGATACAAGAGATGCTCAAGTCACTGATGCAGTTGCCGTTCGTTGCCTTGGCGCTTGCCGCCGCCTCTCCCGCAGCACCGCCGCTGCCGATCGCTGCCCCGGCAGAGGTCGCCGCCGACCCCGCCAATCGCCTCAACATCGAACTGTCGAGCGGCGGCACCGTCGTAATCCAGCTTCGCCCCGATGCCGCCCCGAACCACGTCTACCGGATCCAGCAGCTTGCTGCCTCGGGCTTTTACAACGGCCTAACCTTCCACCGCGTCATCCCCGGCTTCATGGCCCAGGGCGGCGATCCCGACGGCACCGGGCGCGGCGGCTCCAAACTCCCCGACGTCGCCGCCGAGTTCAACAGCTTGCCCCACATGCGTGGGGTGCTGTCGATGGCGCGCTCGGAAAACCCGGACAGTGCCAATAGCCAGTTCTTCATCGTCCTCACGCCCACCATGCGGCTCGACAAGAAATACACCGCCCTAGGCAGGGTGATCTCGGGCATGCCGTTCGTCGACAAGATCGAGCCGGGCGAGCCGCCCGTCGCGCCGACCAAAATCGTGCGCATGTGGATCGATGGCCCGCTCCCGGCGGCCCCGGCCGCCAAGACCGCCGAGGCCGCGCCCACGGCCCAATAATGCGCGTCGACGATTTCGACTTCGACCTGCCGCCCGATCGGATCGCGCTTCGGCCGGCCCGGCCACGCGATTCCGCGCTCATGCTGCTGGTTGAGGGCGCTGAGATCAGCGACCGCGCGGTGCTCGAACTACCCGAGCTACTCCAGCCCGGTGACGTGCTGGTGTTCAATGACACGCGGGTCATCCCCGCTCAGCTCGAGGGCCGCCGCGGGGAGGCCCGCATCGGCGCCACCTTGCACAAACGCGAAGGCCCGCGCGAATGGTGGGCGTTCGTCCGCAACGCCAAGCGAGTTCGCGAAGGCGACATGATCGACTTCGGCGAGGGCGTCCATGCATCGGCGGTGGAGCGCGATTCCGACGGCGCCATCCTGCTCGCCTTCCACGGCGACGATCCGGTCGAGCTGCTGCTGGAGCGCGCCGGCACGATGCCGCTGCCGCCCTATATCGCTGGCAAAAGGTCGACCGACGAGGCCGACCGCGACGATTATCAAACGATGTTCGCGCGGGCCGAAGGGGCGGTGGCCGCGCCGACCGCAGCACTCCATTTCACCGACCGGCTCATCGCCGCCCTCGACGCGCGCGGGGTGCGGCGCGAGACGCTCACCCTCCATGTCGGCGCGGGCACCTTCCTGCCGGTCAAGGCGGCCGATACCGACGACCACCGGATGCACGGCGAATGGGGGCGGATCGCCGAGCCGACCGCCGACCGCCTCAACGCTGCGCGCAGGGACGGGGGCCGGATCATCGCTGTCGGCACGACCTCGCTTCGACTGCTCGAAAGCGCTGCCGGCGAAGACGGGACGATTGGCGCGTTCGAGGGCGACACCGCCATCTTCATTACCCCCGGCTATCGCTTCCGCGCGATCGACGGCCTGATGACCAACTTCCAT
>DASTDT010000109.1:0-9429 GCA_035710225.1 Sphingomicrobium sp. | reverse complement strand
CAGTATGGCTATGGCCAGCAGTACGGTTACCAGGGCCAGGCCGACGCCCGCTTCGATTGCACGATCGACCGTTACGGCCGGATCACCAACATCGACGCCAACCGCTATCGTGGCAGCTATACGCCGTATCGCCGCTACTAGCAGCTTCCGCTCCTCTTTCGAGCGGTAGACAAAGGATGCGCCGGGGCCCTAGGGCTCCGGCGCATTTCTTTTGCCTGGAGCACACGCACGATGATCCCCGGCGACACCATCCTGATCGTCGACTTCGGCAGCCAGGTGACCCAACTAATCGCCCGGCGGGTGCGCGAGGCGGGGGTCTATTGCGAGATCGCGCCGTTCACCACCGCCGAGGCCGCCTTCGAGCGGATGCAGCCCCGCGGAATCATCCTGTCGGGATCGCCCGCCGGGGTGCCCGAGGAAGGCAGCCCACGCGCCCCGCAGGCGCTGTTCGACAGCGGCCTGCCGATCCTCGGCATCTGTTACGGCCAGCAGGTCATGAGCCACCAACTGGGAGGGCGGGTCGAGCCGGGCGGTGCGGAAGGCGAGCGGTCCGGCGAATTCGGCCGCGCGTTCCTGACGGTGACCGAAGACTGCGCGTTGTTCGACGGGCTATGGGCGGTGGGCAGCCGCCACCAGGTGTGGATGAGCCACGGCGACAAGGTGACCGAGTTCGCGCCGGGCTTCCGCATCGTCGCGGTCAGCGACGGCGCCCCGTTCGCAGTCATCGCCGACGAGGAGCGGCGCTATTACGGCACGCAATTTCATCCCGAGGTCGCGCACACGCCCGACGGCGCCAAGCTGATCGCCAATTTCGTGCGGCACATCTGCGGCTGCAGCGGCGACTGGACGATGGCCGCCTATCGCGACACCAAGATCGCCGAGATTCGTCAGCAGGTCGGCGACGGCAAGGTCATCTGCGGCCTTTCAGGCGGGGTCGACAGCGCGGTTGCCGCCGTGCTGATCCACGAGGCGCTGAGGGAAAACGGGGGCGAACAGCTGACCTGCGTGTTCGTCGACCACGGGTTGATGCGCGCGGGCGAGGCGGAGCAGGTCGTCTCCCTGTTCCGCAACAGCTACAACATCCCGCTAGTCCACGTCGACGCGAGCGCCGACTTCCTCGGGGGGCTGGCCGGGGTCACCGACCCCGAGGCCAAGCGCAAGTTCATCGGCGCCGAGTTCATCAATGTGTTCGAGGCCGAGGCGAAAAAGATCGGCGGGGCCGAGTTCCTCGCCCAAGGCACGCTCTATCCCGACGTGATCGAAAGCGTCAGCTTCACCGGCGGTCCATCGGTGACGATCAAGAGCCACCATAATGTCGGCGGCCTGCCCGAGCGGATGAACATGAAACTGGTCGAGCCGCTTCGCGAACTTTTCAAGGACGAGGTTCGCGAGCTCGGGCGCGAGCTGGGGCTGCCGCAGGCGTTCGTCGGCCGCCACCCGTTCCCCGGCCCGGGTCTCGCCATCCGCATTCCCGGCGAAGTGACCAAAGAGCGCTGCGACATCCTGCGCAAGGCGGACTCGATCTACCTCGAGGAGATCCGCAATGCTGGCCTGTACGACGCGATCTGGCAGGCGTTCGCGGTGCTGCTGCCGGTCAAGACGGTCGGGGTGATGGGCGATTACCGCACCTACGACCATGTCTGTGCGCTTCGTGCGGTCACCAGCGTCGACGGCATGACCGACGACATCTACCCGTTCGACGCCGCCTTCCTGAGCGCGGTGGCGACGCGGATCATCAACGAGGTCGAGGGCATCAACCGGGTGGTCTACGACTATACGTCGAAGCCGCCCGGAACGATCGAGTGGGAGTGAGCCCGGACTCGAACCCATCCGGGGGATGGGTTCGGTCAGCTCACTCGGCCGGCAGGCCGCGGGTTAGAAGGCTCACTCGGCCGGCGCACGCTTGAGGCGCTGTAGAAGCACCCAACCCAGCACCGCGAGATAGGGGATCGAGAGCGCGCTGTTGACCCGCTGGTAAATGCCGATCCGGGCGAGCGGAAGCGGGCCGGTTACGCCCATCATCACCAGGAACATCGCAAGCGAGGCAACGAACACCACCGCGAGAAAAATCTTCAGGCCGCGCATCCCTTCGACCGAGCGCAGCGCGACCAGCGTGAGGAGCGGCGTGAGGTGCCCGGCCATTCCAAGGCCGTAGGCGCCGTGGAGGTCGTGCGGCATCGGATACAGGCCGGCGAGGATGACCGAGATGCCCCACAAGGACAGGCTGAGGCCGGCGGCGAGTGACCAGCCGCGCCGCCCGGACAGCCGCGACAGACCGCTCGACAGGCCGATTCCGCCGACCAGCCCGGCCAATCCGCACAGGATCGCGAAAAGGTTGAAGAACCACGGCTGGGGGGACGCGGCCGACCCAAGCTCGCTGGCATATTGCGAAACGTGGCTATAGCCGGGCCACAGGAGCCCGCCGCCAATCAGCCCCACATAATAGAAAACCGGCGCCAGGATCAGGCCCCACAGCAAGCGTTCGCGCATCATTTGCCCCCATTTGCTGTGTCATGCATATAATACAGTGCGCAGGATTTCAACCGGAAGGTGAAGCGGGTTCGCTTGGGTTCGGTGGTCACCGCACTTGGCCCGCCGCCTTGAGCTTCGCGGCCTCCGCCTTGCAGTCGTAGGGAAGGTCCGGCTCGAAGCAGAAGTCGGGCCAGCGGCCGGTTTCGGACCAATAGCGGACGAGGCCGATGCGCGCGGCGAGCGGCATGAAGCGGGGATCCTGGCGGAATTTCTTGAAGTAGGAGCGAAACATCAAGCCGGAGCTGTCGGCCAGGGAAGTCATCGACTTAGGATGGTCGATGATCGCATAAGCCTCGTCAACGCGGTCGAACGTGGCGAGTGCCAATAGCATCGTTCCGGGGAGGTGGGGCTCAAGGCGGACCTTCGCGCGGTACAATTCCAGTGTCTTCTCGATATTGGCTGGGGTCGGGTCGATCCGCGCCTGGAGGAATGCCTCGAGCATGGCCGCCTCCGGGATACGCGTTCCGGTGTAGATGTAGGCCCCAGCGCTTTGATCCCGTTTCAGCTTTTCCAGGGCCCGGTGGGCATCGCCGACCCTGAGGTCGAACGCCCAACGGGCGTCGTGAATGTTCTTCGAGGTCGGCCAGATTTTCTCCGCCTTGACGATTTCCGCTTCGGCTTCGGCAAGCCGTCCTGCGTAGGTCAGGAGCTGAATGTAGCTGAGGCGAATGAACGGCGAGGCGGGATCGAGTTCGACCGCGCGGCGGCCAGCGGCGATGCCGTCGTTGCGCAGTCCGACCTGGCCAAGCTGGAACGCCAGCGCGGAGTGCAGAGCGGCGGCGTCAGGATTGACCCGAATCCCTTCGAGCAGCGGGGCTTGGCGCTCGCGCCACTTTCTCCTCGGCTGAAGCTCGGACTGGGCGAGGTAGATTTTTGCCAATTTCGGATCGAGTGCCTTGGCGCGGTCGATCAGCGCACGCGCGGATGGCTTCCGCTCGGCATTGGCTTCCATCAGCGCCAGGTGGGCGATGGCCGGGGCGAATTGCGGCGCGCGATCAACGACCTGCTTGAGCAGGGTGACCTGGTCTTCGTCGACCAGCCCGGGCACGCTGTCGGCGAATTTCTCACAGCCGCGGAGGTAAAGCTTGAGCGTCGCGTGGTCGAGGCTGCCGCCGCTCGCCTCGGCAAGGCAGGAGAGGATCGGCTGAAGGCTGAGTGCGGCTTGCGGCCGCAGGTCGGCTTGCTCGGCCGCCGGCTTTTCGAAATGGCCCGTCCACAGGATCTGGCGATCCTTGCGGTCGAGCAGGCTGAGGTCCGCGCCCACCGTCAAGCCGGTTGACGAGGCGGCGACCTCGACCAGATAATCGACGTCCTTCGGCACCCCACCGGCGGTATCGCGAAGCTCGAAGGCGCTTGTTGCTCCCGCCTGCATCGCACCCACCTCCACCGACAAGGAGCGAGCCATTGCCTGCGACCGCGATTTATCGCCGCCGGTCGGTGCAGCGATGATCGCGACGCCCGGGATCTCGGCGGAAGCCCTGCCCGCGTACCAGAAATAGCCGCCGGCGAGGGCGGCGAGGACGAGCAGTCCGGCCAGCAGCGCCGCGATCGGCGGCCTCCCGATTGTCCGCGGCGCTTCGGCCGCCGCTGCCCCGCCAGCGGCCTTGCGGCCGAGCTTGGCGGCGATGGCGCTCTTCAGCGTTTTGACCCCGGCGCTGTCGCTACGGCCGTTCCAGCGCGTCAGGTCTATGGTCTGGAACTGGCGAAAGCCGAGCGGCGGCTCGGCGCTATCGAGGCGGACCGGAACCAGCCGCGACGTGTCGCGCCCGGCGGCGGCCTCGTCGCGCACCCAGGCCGACCCGACCGAATGTTTCGACCACAGGACGACGACCACGCCGGCCGACTTCAGCGCCTCGTCGATCTCGAGCGAATATTCGGCGCCGCCCTCGAGGTCGCGGTCCCACCAGACGGAATGGCCGGCGCGCTCGATCGCCGCTGCGAGCGCCTTGGCGCGGGCGACATCGTCGCGCGCATAACTGAGAAACACGTCGGCCAATGCCTCGTCCTCCCGCGCGGCAAAGGTTGCGCGCGAATGGCGCCCCTTGCAAGATGAGGCGATGCGCACCCTTCACGGCATATCCAATTGCGACACGGTCAGGAAAGCGCGGGCGTGGCTAGAGGAGCGCGGGCTCGACTATCGATTCCGCGACTTCAGGAAGGCGCCGCCGGCCGCCGATGAGCTTTCACGCTGGGCCGACACGGTCGGCTGGGAGGCGCTGCTCAACCGGCGCGGGACGACCTTTCGCGGGCTGGCCGAGGCCGACAAGCTGGACATCGACTGCGCCAAGTCGCTGCGGCTGATGCAAGCCAATCCGAGCCTTATCAAGCGGCCGGTGATGGAGGGCGAGGGCGGGGAACTTACGGTCGGCTTCGATGAGGGAATGTTCGCGGATCAATGGGGGCCATGAAGCCGCCACTTTTCGGCTTAGGAGCAAGCCACTAGGTTGGTGGGAGTGACGATGCTCGATCTTGCAAGAATCCGCGCCGCGGAAGTGCGTCAGGAACCGTACCCGTTCTTTGTCGTCGAGCGGGCAATCCGGCCGGACGTCGCCGACCAGGTGGCCGAGGACTTTCCGGCGATCGACCGCGCCGGAGTCGTCAGTCCGGGTGAGACCGATCCCGGCCCGGCCTTCAGGCAGCTGATTGCGGAGCTCGAGGGCGAGGCGTTCCGCCGCGTCGTCGCCGACAAGATGGGCGTGGACCTGGCCGGGCTCGATACCAAGATCAACGTCCGCGGCCACGCCCGCAGGACCGACGGCAACATCCATACCGACACGCCTACCAAGGCGGTGACAGTGCTGCTCTATTTCAACCGCGAAACCGAGGCATCGGACACGGGATTGCGGATCCTCAACAACAGCAGCAACCTTGACGATTACGCCGCCGAGGTGCCGCCGCTGCTCGGCAACATGCTGGTGTTCAAGGTCACGCCCGACTGCTGGCACGGCCACAAGCCGTTCGAGGGCGAGCGCAAGTCGCTTCAGCTCAATTACCTCAGCGGCCGGGAGCGGACCCGCAAGCACGAGCGCTTGCGCCGCTTCGTCCGCCACCTCGGGCGCCGGATCGGGGTCGACTGAGCCGCACTGTTGCGAATCGCTCGCAACAATCTAGAAGTGCGGCGGTGGTGCGTGCCTCTCCCTCTTTGACTGTCGGCAAGGCCCTGCTGTGGCTGGTGCTTGCCGTGCCGGCGGCGGCGATGCTGATCGATCGGCTGGTCGATCCCGAGCCGTGGCTGGCGGACTATATCGCGGCCAGCGGATTGTGGTCGGCGCGGCTGCTGATCCTCGCCTTGTGCCTGACCCCGCTCCAGCTCTTGCTCGGCCATCGGCGCTGGCTGGCCTGGCTAATCCGCCATCGCCGCGCCATCGGGGTCGCGGCGTTCCTCTACACATTGCTTCACCTCGCGCTGTACGCGCTCGACATGGGCGGTTCCGCAGCCATTGCCGACGAGGCCAAGGCGCCGTCGATGATCGCCGGCTGGCTGGCGTTTGCGGCGATGTCGGTGCCGGCGCTGATTAGTAGCGACGGCGCGATGCGCGCGCTTGGCGCCGGCTGGAAGCGGCTTCAACGTTTTGCCTATCCGGCGGCGGCGCTGACGCTGGTGCATTGGGCACTGGTTCATGACGGGCTAAGCGAAGCTCTGCTCCATGTCGTGCCGCTGGCATTGCTCCAGGCGGCCCGGATCGCGAAGGTTTTCACCACGAAAAGGATGTACGCATGAAAAGATTGCTGATGATAAGTGTCGCCGGCGCGCTTGCCGCCATGGCCGCTCCCGCCGCCGCCACCGGCAAGATGAGCTGCGACGCGCCCAAGGCGAGCTGGAAGAGCATCGATGCGCTTCAGGCCAAGCTCAAGAAGGATGGCTGGAAGCTCCGCAAGGCCAAGGTCGATGGCGGCTGCTACGAGGTCTACGGGATCGATCCCGAAGGCCGTAGCGTCGAGGCCTATTTCCACCCGGTCAGCTTCAAGACCCTGCTGATCTCGCGCCGTGGGCAGGTCCTGTTCAAGGCCAAGTAGGCCACGCGCGCCTGAACGCTCCTGTCAGTGGGCGTTCAGGCCGCTCGCGCTAGTCGCGGCGTCATGAACCGCACGATCTTCACTCTCGCGGCCGCCATGCTGGCCGCCGCGCCGGCAAGCGCCGACCCGCGCGAGGCGAGCCCCGACGACCCGACCTGCCGCCTGGGCGGCAAGCCGGCGGTGCTGGTGCGCGTTTCCGGGCTCAAGAACGGCTCGGGCAAGGTGCGGGTGCAGGCCTATGGCCCCGGGCCGAGCAACTATCTCAAGAAGGGCGCCTGGGCTGGGCGCGTCGACGTTCCGCTGGGCGGCCGAAGGAACCTCGACATCTGCCTGCCGCTGCCCGCGGCCGGGACCTATTCGGTCGCGGTGCGGCACGACGCCAATGCCAATAAAAAGTCGGACTGGAACGACGGCGCCGCCTTTTCGCGCAATCCCAGGCTGGGTTTGACCAGCAAGCCCAGCTTCGCCGAAACCGCCATCCGGGTCGGCCAGGCTCCGGCGCGAGTGACCGTGGTGGTGAACTACCGCCAGGGGCTCAGGGTGGGGCCGATCAGCTAAGGTTGAGGTGAGAGCCGTCACGGGAGTAAATCCCGTGACGTCGATCCGGGTCGCTTCGCGCCGGTCGGCCGGCTTTCGCAGTCTCTACGCGCTGCTAGCGATCGCTTCGCAATCGCTTCGCTGCGCTCGGCTGCTTAGCGGTAGGCAATCAGGCGGCCGCCCTCGGTCAGGATGTAGAGCGTCGAGCCGGCCACCACCGGCTGGGCGGTGACGGCGTCGCCGGTGCCGGTCTGGCTCTGCACCGCTCCGGTCGCCGGGTCGATGTTGATCAGCGCGCCGTTGGTTCCGGCGACGATCAGCCGCCCGCCGGCCAGCACCGGACCCGAATAGAAGATCGGGCCGCGCTTGCCGCCGACATCGCGCCAGCGACGGAGCTCGGCGATCCAGCGGATCTTGCCGTTGTTGCGGTTCATCGCGACGACCTTGCCTTCGTCGGTGGCGACGAACACCCAGTCGCCGGCGACCCACGGGGTCGAGACGCCGCCGACGTTGACCTCCCACATGCGGTTTCCGCTGGTCAGCTCGAGCGCGACCATCCGCCCGCCCTTGCCGAGCGCGAACACCTGGTTGCCGTCGATCACCGGGTCGGCGTCGACATCGCTCAAGGAGGCGACGCTGGTCGACATGGTGGTGCGCTGGAGCGCGTCTTGCCACACCACCCGGCCGTTCTCGTAGCGGTAGGCGTTGAGCTCGCCCGAGGAGAAGCCGGCGACGACCGTTCCGCGAGCGACGGCCGGGGCCCCGGCGCCGAACACGCCGGCGATCTCGAGCGCCGCCGCGCTGGTCCAGTTGGTGGCGCCGTCAGCGGTCTTGAGGGAGAACAATTGATTGTCCTGGGTGACGATGTAGAGCGCGTCGCCCGCCACCGTCGGCGCTCCGCGCAGCGGGCCGGCCGGCTTGACCGTCCACGCCACCGCCCCAGTGCCCGCGTCGAGCGCTGCGACATAGCCGAGGCCATTCGTGGCGTAGATGCGGCCGTTGTCGAACGCCACTCCGCCGCCGTAGAGGATCTTGCGGTCCTGGCCGGCATCGCCGAAGCGCGCGCTCCACACCTCGCCGCCGTTGCGCGTGTCGAACGCCCGAACCACGCCCAGCGTATCGATGGTGTAGACGCGCCCGCCGCCAACCACCGGGCCGGACACCAGCCGGGCGCCGCTGTTGCTGCCCTCGCCGATGCGCGCCGTCCAGGCAGTGCCGAGCGCGGCGCCGAGCGCCGGGTGGCCGACCGACTTGAAGGCGTTGCCGCCCGACTGCGCCCAGTCCTCATTGGCCTGCGCCTCGGGCAGCACCATCGGCAGGGCCGCCGTTTCCGGATCGACCGCCAACTCGACCTGGTTGACCAACACCGCCACGCGTTCCCCGACGACGGGGGTGGTCGGACGGGATTTCTTGAACGGGTTGCACGCCGTGACCAGCGCAGAGGCGGCGAGCAGAAGGACGATGTTACGAGTACGAAGTGCCATGGTGATAATTACCCTCTGGTAAGATCGGGGAGCGCATCCGAGGCGTCGACGCCCAGGGTCCCGGCGATCTGCACGGCGCGGCTTCGAATCGAGACCGGCACCGTCTTGCTTGCGGCGATGGCGGCGAACAGCCGCCCTGCTTCTTGGTTCTTGTTCTGCTTGATCAGCGCCATTCCGGTCATCTCGCCGGCGCTTCCGAACCAAGCGCTGTCGGGCTTGGCGAGCGGCTCGAGGCGGGAGATGACCGCGGCCGGCTCGAGGGTGTCAAACTCCAGCGCGGTCATTCGGATGGTGGCGAGGTCGCGCACCGGCTGGCCTTGGCCGTCGTCCTCGGCGAGCGACTTGTAGAGCTTGATCGCGCCGCTCTTGTCGCCCTTCATCAGCAAGGCCGCGGCCTTGGACAAAGCGGCCTGGGCGGCGATCCCTTGCGACGAGCTGTCGAGCAGCGGGTCGAGCCGTGCGGCGGCGCCCTGCTGACGGTTGCCGAGCGCTTCCATCGCCGCCACCAAGGACTCGCTGTCGCGCGCGGCTGCCTCCGCCTGGCGGTTCTGCCAGTAAAGGAAGCCGGCGATGGCGGCGAGCAGCAGAAGCACCGCGCCGAAGATCAGCGGCGCATTCTTCTTGAAGAATTGCTCGGCCTGGTCGCGGCGGAGATTCTCGTCGACTTCGCGGAGGAACGCCTCGTTGGTGTCAGCGGGTGGGCGGGCCAAGAATTACCTCTTCATGGACGGGGATGCGTTCGGCGATGCTTCCCTCCCGCGCCTGAACGGAAGCTTGCCGGAAAAACGCCTCTAGCGGGGGGAGGGGCGAAAGGCAAAGGGGGAGGCGCCGACAGCCGTCACTCTTGAAGCGTGCCCGC
>DASTDT010000108.1:0-3983 GCA_035710225.1 Sphingomicrobium sp. | reverse complement strand
CGAGGATGGGTCCTCGCGCATGGGCGTGATGAACGCCAACGGCTCCGACCAGCGGATCCTGACTTCAGGACCGCAAGACGAACAGCCGGCGTGGAGCCCCGACGGGCGGCGCATTCTGTTCCAGCGGCTGGACCCGGCCTCGCGGCGCTCGGCGCTAGCCATCGTCCCCGTTTCGGGCGGCGAAGTTCGGCCCTTGGCGACACCGCAGGCGGCAACCGACCCAGCCTGGGCCGCGCGCAGGGAGCAGGGCCGGTGAGGATGCGGCTCGGCTTTTGCCTTCTTGCCGCCGCGGCCGCCAGCAGCACGGCAACCGCCCAGGGCCGCTTCCCGCGGTTGCCCGTAATCGTCCCGCTCCGCAGCGGGGAGCAGCCGCCGCCCGCGCCGCAACCTGTGCCGACGGCGGTGCTCCAGGGTTCGCTGATCACTGCGTCGGGAAGCGATACCGTCTATTTTTCGCCGCGCGGCTTCTCGATCGACGCCAACGCGGCCCGGACTTTGACCGCCCAGGCCCGCTGGCTTCTCGCCAACCCGTTCGTCACCATCCGGCTCGAAGGCCATGGCAGCGCGAGCGACACGCGCGACTATGCGATTGCAATCGGCCACCGCCGGGCAAGCGCGGCGCGCGATTTCTTGGTGCTCCAAGGCATCGCGCCCGAGCGGATCTCGCTGATGAGCTGGGGCAAGGAGCGGCCGGGATCGATCCGGATCGGGACCACGACGGTCGCCGCCGGGCCGCGGGTGGTGACGAAAATCCAGTAGGCGCTCAGGCCGCGTAGCGTTGGTGCTGGGTCGTGCCCAGCCAGGCGCGGGCCTGGCGCTGCGCCTCGGCGATCTCGCGCGCGGTCATTTCGAGTGCGATTTCCGCGCGGCACTCCTGGCCGCGGGTGCAGCCGGAAAGGGCCGCGAGGTTGAACCATTTGTGCGCCTCGACCAGGTCGACGGCAACGCCGCCGCGGCCAGTCGAATAGGTGATTCCAAGCTCGAACAAGGCATCGACATCCCCGCGCTCGGCGTCCGCGATTCGGCTTCGGATCAGGAACTCCTGCGCTTTCTGACTGATCGCCATGACGTTCAAACTCCCCTGTTTCCTTGCTGCAGGGGGTTTTCCGCTGCACTTCCCGAAGAAATGGTTAACGCACGAGTGACCTTATTCGGGGGCGGCGACCGCAAGATTGTCGATCAGCCGGGTCCGCCCGATCGTCGCCGCGGCGATCAGCCGCATCCGCCCGGAGGCGACGCCAAGCGGCTCCAAAGTCTCCGAATCGACCAGCGCGACATAATCGATGGGGTCGAAACCGGCTTGTTCGAGATTCCTTCTCGCCTCCGCCAGCGCGGAACTGACGTCCTTTCCATCGGCTATTATCTCGGCCGCCTGGGCGAGCGTCCGCGGCAGCGTCAGCGCTCGGGCGCGCTCTTCGTCCGAGAGGTAGGCGTTGCGCGACGACAGGGCGAGGCCGTCGTCGTCGCGCACGGTCGGCACGCCGACGATGGCGATCGGCAGGTTGAGGTCGAGAGTCATCCGGCGAATGACCGCGAGCTGCTGGAAATCCTTCTCGCCGAAGACGGCGACTTCGGGCCGGACCGCGTTGAACAGCTTGGTGACGACGGTCGCCACCCCGTCGAAATGGCCGGGCCGCGCCTCGCCTTCCCAACGGTTGCTCAGCCCCTTGACGGAAACGGTGGTCGAGAAGCCCGCGGGGTAGATTTGCTCGGGCGTCGGCATCCACAACAGATCGCAACCGGCCTGCTCCAGGGCCGCCATGTCCTCGCGCTCCTGCCGTGGATAGCGATCGAGGTCCTCGCCCTCGCCGAACTGCAGCGGGTTGACGAAGATGGTGGCGACGACCCGGTCGGCCTGGCGCTTTGCTTCCTCGACGAGCGCCAGGTGGCCCGCGTGGAGGGCGCCCATCGTCGGCACCAGCGCGATCCGCTTGCCGCCCGCCCGCAAGGCGACGAGCGCGCTTCCCAGCTGGCCTTGGTCACGGACTGTTTGCACCGCGGATTCGCCTCCGGTAAGCTGCGCGTCGTGGGCCGCGCTTTGCGACGCGCGGGGGGTCAAGTTCAAGGGGGCCGTGATGGGCCAGCCGCATGTCATCGTCTTTGCCAATGAAAAGGGCGGTACCGGCAAGTCGACCACCGCCGTGCACACCGCGATCGCGCTTGCGGCAATGGGAAGCCGCGTTGCGGCGCTCGACCTCGACACGCGCCAGCGGACCATGACGCGCTATCTCGAGAACCGCGAAGCGACGATCCGGCGACTGGACAAGCCGCTGCCGCGGGCGGCCTTCGAAGTGCTCGAGGACGGGGCATCGCTCGAGGAAGCGGCCCGGCGCCTGGCGGACGGCGCCGACGTGCTGGTCATCGACACGCCCGGGCGCGACGACCCGCACGCGCGCGAGGCGATCCTGAAAGCCGATACCCTCGTCACGCCGATGAACGACAGCTTCGTCGACCTCGACCTCATCGGCCAAGTGCATCCGGAGAATTTCAAGGTGACGAAGCCGAGCTTCTATGCCGAGCTGATCTGGAACAGCCGCACGCAGCGCGCCAAGGCGACCGGCAAGAGCGTCGACTGGGTGGTGCTCCGCAACCGCCTGCAGCATGTCGATTCGCACAACCTGCGCCGCGTCGGCGCGGCGCTCGACGAACTCGCCCGCCGGGTCGGCTTCCGGGTCATCCCGGGTCTCGGAGAGCGCGTGATCTACCGCGAGCTGTTCCCCAAGGGCCTGACGCTGCTCGACTTCGAGCATCTCGGCGAGGTCGGGATCGGCCACATCACCGCCCGCCAGGAGCTACGCGAGATGGTGTCGGGTCTCGGCATCCCCGGCGCGAACGAGGCCGAGCAAAAGGTGGCGGCGGCTGGCTGAACCAAGCAAGCGTCCCTACGTTCGGACCGGCATGACGCATCGCTTTCACCCTTCCATCCTGCGCGAATATGACGTGCGCGGAATCGTCGGCGAGACTCTGAACGAGGCCGACGCCTATGCGATCGGCCGCGGCTACTCATCGCTCGCCAGCGAGGAAGGCGCGCGGCGGGTCGCGGTCGGACGCGACGGTCGCACCCACTCCCCCGAGCTCGAAGCGGCGCTGGTCCGCGGCCTGACCGAGGGCGGGCTCGACGTCGTGCGGATCGGCATGGGGCCTTCGCCCATGCTTTATTTCGCGACCCATCATCTCGACGTCGACGGCGGCATCCAGGTGACCGGGAGCCACAACCCGGCCGGCTACAACGGCTTCAAGCTGCTGCTGAACGGCCGCTCGGTGTTCGGCGAGGAAATTCAGACGCTCGGACGGCGCTGCGCCGCAGGCGAGTGGAGCCACGGCTCCGGCTCGGTCGAGGACGTTGAAGTCCGCGCCGCTTATGTCGACCGGCTGGTCGAAGATTTCGCGGGCACCGGCTTTTGCATCGGCTGGGACGCGGGCAACGGGGCCGCGGGGCCGATCGTCGAAAAGCTGGTCGAGCGGCTGCCGGGGCAGCATTTCACGATCCACACCGAGGTCGACGGCAGCTTTCCCAACCACCACCCCGACCCGACGGTCGAAGCCAATCTCGCCGACCTCAAGGGTCTCGTCGCGGACCATAACCTCGACTTCGGAATCGCCTTCGACGGCGACGGCGACCGAATCGGCGCGGTCGACGGCAAGGGCCGCGTCGTCTGGGGCGACCAGCTGCTGATGATCCTCGCCGAGCCGGTGCTCCGCGAGCTGCCCGGCGCGACGATCATCGCCGACGTCAAGGCCAGCCAGACCTTGTTCGACCGCATTGCCAAGCTCGGCGGCAAGCCCCTGATGTGGAAGACGGGGCATAGCCTCATCAAGTCGAAGATGAAGGAAACCGGGGCGCCGCTCGCCGGCGAGATGAGCGGCCACATCTTCTTCGCGCACCGCTGGTACGGGTTCGACGACGCGCTCTACGCTGCGGTGCGGCTGATCGAGGCGGTGAGCGCCAGCGGCAAAAGCCTGACCGACATCATGGACGCGAT
>DASTDT010000107.1:0-4266 GCA_035710225.1 Sphingomicrobium sp. | reverse complement strand
GAGGTCAAGGGCTTCGGCCGCCAGAAGGGCCATACCGAGCTCTATCGCGGTGCCGAATATGTCGTCGACTTCATCCCCAAGGTGAAGGTCGAAGTGGTGGTCGAGGACGATCAGGCCGAGCGAGTCGTCGAGGCGATCGAGCTGGCCGCCAGGACCGGCCGCATCGGCGACGGCAAGATTTTCGTCGTGGCCGTCGAACAGGCGGTGCGCATCCGCACCGGCGACCGCGGGGACGACGCGATCTGAACCCCGATCCGAACGCCCCCGACCTCAAGGCCTCGATGCCGCCGGAGGAACTGCGCCGGCTGATGCGAACGCTCGGCTATCGCACCCAGGGCGACCTCGCGCAGGCCATCGGCGTGTCGCGCTCGACGGTGTCGCTATGGCTCGAAGGCCGGGTCGGCGTTCCGCGGCCGGTGGCGATGCTGCTCAGGATGCTGGTCCAGGCGCAACGGCGGCCGTTCTAGGCCGCTTGCCGCCTTGTCTTGGAATGAAAACCGCCTAGACTCCGCGGTGGGCACTGATCGACGGCCGCCGCCAGGGCGCGCCCACCGCAGGGGAGAATTTATGGAAAAGAATGTCGGACCGGAAGACCGGGTTGTGCGCGTCGTCGCCGGCATCGGGCTGCTGGTGCTGCTCTACTTCGTGGAAATGAGCGATATCGCCCAGATCCTGGTCGGCGTCGCCGCCGCGCTGCTGATCATCTCCGGCCTCCTCGCGCGCTCGCTGATTTATCGGATGCTGGACATCGACACGTCGGTCCAGGAACAATCCTACTCCACCACCGACGACCGCTCGGGGCTTTAAGGCTTAGCATCACTGGCCGATCGAGGCTCGGCGCGGGACCGCGCCGGGCCCAGGCCTGCGTGTCCGCGTGAATTGTTCACGGCGGCCTTCCCCCGAATCGCCGCGGTCTGGAATGGCTCTCGTCGAGGGCGGCGCGGCGTCGCCTTTTTCCATCGGGACGGGAACGGGCAATGGCGGGCGCGGCGGCAAAGATCATCAAGACCATCGAGGAAAACGAGATCGAGTGGGTCGACCTCAGGTTCACTGACCCCAAGGGCAAGTGGCAGCATTTGTCGATGGTCGCCGGCGCGATCGAAGAGGACATGCTGACCGACGGCTTCATGTTCGACGGCTCCTCGATCTCCGGGTGGAAGGCGATCAACGAGAGCGACATGATCCTCATGCCGGATCTCGATTCCAGCTACATCGACCCGTTCAGCGCGACGCCGATGCTGATCCTGGTGTGCAACATCGTCGATCCCGCCACCGGCGAGCTCTACGGCCGCGACCCGCGCTCGACCGCGACCCGCGCCGAAGCCTATCTCAAGGCAAGCGGCATCGGCGACACCGTCTACGTCGGCCCCGAGGCGGAATTCTTCATGTTCGACGACGTCCGCTTCGAGGACGGCTACGCCGCCTCCTCGTTCCGGCTCGACGACCTCGAGCTGCCGCAGAACAGCGCCCGCGAATATGACGGCGGCAACCTCGGTCACCGGCCGCGCGCCAAGGGCGGCTATTTTCCGGTGGCGCCGGTCGACAGCGCCGGCGACATCCGTGCCGAGATGGTCTCGACCATGCTCGAAATGGGCCTGCCGTGCGACAAGCACCATCACGAGGTCGCGCCCGCCCAGCACGAGCTCGGACTGACCTACGGCACGCTGGTCGAGACCGCCGACCGCATGCAGGTCTACAAATATGTCGTCCACATGGTCGCGCAGGCCTACGGCAAGACCGCGACCTTCATGCCCAAGCCGATCGCCAAGGACAACGGCAGCGGGATGCACGTCCACATGTCGATCTGGAAAGGCGGCAAGCCGCTGTTCGCCGGCAACGGCTATGCCGGGCTCAGCGACACCGCGCTCTACTTCATCGGCGGGGTCATCAAACACGCCCGGGCGCTCAATGCCTTCACCAATCCGACCACCAACAGCTACAAGCGTCTCGTCCCAGGCTTCGAGGCGCCGGTCCTGCTGGCCTATTCGAGCCGCAATCGCTCGGCCTCCTGCCGCATTCCCTATGGCACCGGGGACAAGGCCAAGAGGGTCGAGTTCCGCTTCCCCGACGCGCTCGCCAACCCCTATCTGGCCTACGCCGCGCTGATGATGGCGGGCCTCGATGGAATCCAGAACCGGATCCATCCGGGCGAGGCGATGGACAAGAACCTCTACGACCTGCCGCCGGCCGAGCTGGTCAACGTGCCGACCGTGTGCGGAAGCCTGCGCGAGGCGCTGCTCAGCCTCGACAACGACCGCGCCTTCCTGACCAAGGGCGACGTGTTCAGCGACGACCAGATCGACGCCTACATGGAATTGAAGTGGGACGAGGTTATGCGCTGGGAGACCACGCCCAGCCCGGTCGAATTCGACATGTATTACTCGTCCTGACGGCCATCGGCGAAGGCCTGCCGGGACGATACCGGTTATCCTTTTCGTAACCCTCGCTCGCGCACAATGCGCGCGAAATGGCATGCGAGGTCCGATCGATGAACAACTTCCGCGCCGCGATCGAGGGCGGGGGCGGCTTCTCTGCCCGCGGCCCCGAGATGCCGGAAAAGCGCCCGTCCGGAGCCTCCGAAGAGGCGGGCCTGCATTCGATCCCGGTCCCGCGCTCGACCAAGCGCACGGCCGATCACCGCGACGGCGACCGCCACCGCCTGAGCAGCGAGCAGGCGTCGCTTAAGGTCAAGCGCAAGTCGGTGGCCGTGGACCTCGTCAACCTGTCGGGCGGCGGCGCCATGATCGCCACCGAGACGCCGCTCACCATGTGGCAGAAAGTGCATCTCACCCTCGGCGGCGATTTCACCGTCGAATGCGCGGTTCGCTGGATCCGCGGTGACCGGGTCGGCCTCGAATTCGCTCACGAGACCCAGATCGGCGGCGACAGCGGCAAGCGCGACGCGATGCTGCTCGATGTCCTCAAACGCTCGTTCCCGGACATCAAGGCGGCGCCGTCGGCGCCGGCGGATACATTTGTCGAGCCGCCCAAACCCCAACGACGCGACAACGGCAAGGACAGTCAGCGGCGGGAGACCCCGCGCCACCCGCTCATCTGGTCCGCGTTGGTTCACCACAATCACGACAGCGTGCGCGTGCGCATCCGCAATATCTCCGAGAGCGGCGCGCTGGTCGAAAGCCCGCAGGACTATGCGGTCGGCGCGGAAATCCTGCTTGACCTGGGCGATGCCGGCCAGCATTTCGCCCGCGTCAGCTGGGCGCACGGCGACCAGGTCGGCCTCAAGTTCGACCGCCCGTTCGATATCTCCGTCCTTTCACGCAGCAAGCCCGTGCTCGCCGACCCGAATTGGGCTCGGCCCGACTATCTCGATCCGAAGCGCGGTGAAGCGGCCTCCGGCGGGTGGAACCATGCCGGCCTCGGCGACCTGCGCGAAAGCCTCGAGGGCTTCCTCAAGCGCTAATCGGCGCCGGCCCTGCGGTGGATGACCGCATGCGGATCGGCGTGAACCCTTCGCCAGCGCGGATCGCGGTCGAGATTGGCGATCAGCTTGTCGTAGCGCGGCGGAAGGATCGTCCATTCGACCTGGTAGCGCGCTACGGCGGCCGCGAGGGCGGCCTGATCGCCGTCGACCATCCGCTGATAGCCGCGCATGAATGCATCGCCGTACATGTCGGAACGGCCGTCGATGAACACCCTGACGCCTTCGAGGATCAGCGGCCCGCCGAAACCATAGCCGTTGAGCACCGGGCGGGTGCGAAGGTCGGGCGGGATGGCGGCGATCGCCGTGCGCGGGTTGGCGCCATTCTCGGCCGGCTCGAGCGGGTTAAGCGCGCGGAATGTCGCCAGCGCGAGCACTGCCGCCAGAGCCCCCCAACGCCATTGGCGCGGGAGCGGCGCCGACCTTGTGCCCACTGACATTGCGGCGGGAAGGATCATCGCCGCCGCGATCGCCAGCATCGCCTGGTGGCGCATCTGGTGAAGCGCCATCGCCGCCAGCAGCACCAGCAGCAGCGCCATTACCGGCCGAAGGCGCAGGCCCCGCCACAGGACGAGCAGGATCGTCACCCCCAACGCGGCGAAGAAGAACGGCGTGCGCGCCGGGTCGCTCGGCCGCCACTCGACGATCAGCGGCAGGGTTTCGAGTTTGGAGACGGTCAGCGGGTGGACGAAGCCGTCGAGCCCGTTGGGAGTGAGCAGCGCGCCGGCGCTGGCGAGCAGCCCGAACATCAGCCAACCGCGCACGACTGGCCAGTCCCAGCGGCGGTCGAGACAATGGTCGAGCGCGACGAACGCCGCGACCGCGAT
>DASTDT010000106.1:0-2108 GCA_035710225.1 Sphingomicrobium sp. | reverse complement strand
CGGAGTGAAGGTCGGAACGCCGATCGCGATGATCGGGGAGGAGGGCGAAACCGCCGCCGCCGCTCCGCCGCCGAAGGCCGAAGCGCCGAAACACGACGAGAAGCCGGAACCCGCTCCACCTGCCAAGGGTGGCGGCGAGACTCCCAGGGTCGAGGCGGCGCCCGTGCCGGCTTCCGCTGCTCCAAAGGCTGACGGCGGCGAGCGAATCAAGGCGTCGCCGCTGGCGCGCCGGCTGGCCGAGGCGCAGGGCATCGACCTTTCGTCGCTGACCGGCAGCGGGCCGGGCGGACGGATCGTACGCGCCGACCTCGGCGAGGCTGCCGGTGGTCGGGCAGGTGGAGTCGCGGCTCCTCCGCAAGCGGCTGCCCCGGCGCTCCAGCCGCAGGCCGCGGCGGTCGATCCCGGCGACATCCCGCACGAGGCGGTCAAGCTTTCCAACATGCGCAAGACCATCGCGCGCCGGCTGACCGAATCGAAGCAGCAGGTGCCACACATCTACCTGACGGTCGACGTCCAGCTCGATCGGCTGCTCAAGCTCCGCGCCGAGCTCAACGACGGGCTCAAGAGCCGCGGCGTCAAGCTGAGCGTCAACGACATGCTGATCAAGGCGCTCGCCGTCGCGCTGATCGAGGTTCCGGAGTGCAACGTCAGCTTCGCCGGGGACACGTTGATCAAGTACAGCCGCGCCGACATCTCGGTGGCGGTCAGCATCCCGGGGGGCCTCATCACGCCGATCGTCGCCGGCGCCAACGACAAGACGCTGTCGAAGATCTCGGCGGAGATGGGCGAGCTCGCCGGCCGCGCCAAGGAGGGCAAGCTGCAGCCGCACGAATATCAGGGCGGAACCGCCAGCCTCAGCAACATGGGGATGTTCGGGATCAAGCAGTTCGAAGCGGTGATCAACCCGCCACAGGGCATGATCATGGCCATCGGCGCGGGCGAGAAAAGGCCTTATGTAATCGACGATGCCCTGCAGATCGCGACCGTGATGTCTGCCACCGGAAGCTTCGACCACCGCGCCATCGACGGCGCCGACGGAGCGCGGCTGATGAAGGCGTTCAAGGAGCTGTGCGAGCGTCCCATGGGGCTGGTGGCTTAAGATGCGCTGGCTGACGGCGCTACTGGTCGGCGCGCTCCTCGCCTTCGTCGTGCCGATGCTGCTCGGCGGGCAGGAAGGGATCTGGCTGCAAACCTGGGTCAAGTGGGGGACGGTGCGGCCGTTCCCGCAATCGCCCGGCCTGCTGTTCTCGATCCCGATCTTCCTCGGCTCGGCGATCGTCCTGCGCATCTTCTTCAACTGGCACCGCAACTGACCGACGCGTGGGCAAACGCATTCCATTGATCCGGGTCACGGCCATGCCGGCCGATACCAACCCCTATGGCGGCGTGTTCGGCGGCTGGCTGATGAGCCAGATGGCGCTGGCCGCGGGCAGCCTCGCGTCGCGTCACGCGCGGGGCAAGTGCGTGGTGGTCGCCGCGAACGACCTGGCTTTCCCCGGCGCGCCCGCGGTAGGCGACGAGATCAGCGTTTTTGCCGAAATCGAACGGCAGGGGCGCAGCAGCATGACCATCCGCACCGATGCGGAAGCCCGCGAGCGGGACGGCGAGCGGACGTTCGCGGTGGCGAGCGGCAGCTTCACCTTCGTCGCGCTGGACGACAACGACAGGCCGCGCGAGATCGCGGCAAAGGAAACATCACATGGCTGACACCTACGACCTCATCGTCCTCGGCTCGGGGCCGGGCGGCTATGTCGCGGCGATCCGTGCGGCTCAGCTTGGCCTCAAGACGGCGATCGTCGAGCGCGAGAACCTGGGCGGCATCTGCCTCAACTGGGGCTGCATCCCGACCAAGGCGCTGCTGCGCTCGGCCGAGGTGTTCCACCAGATGCAGAACGCCAAGGCCTATGGCCTCGCCGCGACCGGGGTCACCGCCGACCTCGCGGCGGTGGTGGCGCGCAGCCGCGGGGTCGCCAAGCAATTGAATCAGGGCGTCACGCACCTGATGAAGAAGAACAAGATCGCGGTGCACATGGGCGACGGCGTGGTCACCGCTCCGGGCAAGCTGACGGTTGCCGACAAGGATGGGAAGAAGGCTGAGCTCAGCGCCA
>DASTDT010000105.1:0-3944 GCA_035710225.1 Sphingomicrobium sp. | reverse complement strand
AAGCAAGGCGATCTCCGCCGCGACCACCGCATAATTAGGGTGGCGAAGGAATCGATACGGCCCGCGCGCAACCAGCGTTTCGCCCGGAACGACGATGATCCGCGTCGTCCACCGCCGCCCCAGCGTCCACAGCACCCACAGGCGGGCCAGCTCGACCAGGGCGAACAGGCCAAGCAGCGCCAGGTCGATTGGCCGCCCCGGCGCAAGCCACCACAGGCTCGCCAGCCAAGCGGCGTGAAGCGCGACGATCAACGGATAATGGCCAGCCCCCACCTCATGCCCGCCCGACTCGAGCAGGCGCCGCGTGCTGGCCGATGCCAGCGGCAGCTCGGCCAGCCGCTGGAGCGTGACGAAGCCGAGGATGGCGGCGGCCGCCCAGTCCATCACACCGGCTCGAGGACCAGCCCGGCGCAGGTGAAGCCCGGCCCGAACGCGGTCATCATGGTGCGCTCGGGAAGCCCGCGCTCAAGCAATCGGTCGAGCACGAACAGCACGGTGGGGGCGCTCATGTTGCCATGCTCGCGAAGCACGTCGCGCTCGAGATCGAGCACACCGGGGTCGAGCCCGAGCGCGCCTTCTATCGCGTCGACCACCTTGGCTCCGCCCGGGTGGCAGCAGAAGCGCGCGATGTCGCTCCGCCCTAGGCCGCCATCGGCCAAGATGGCATCGACCGCCCCGGCCAGCTCGGCCTCGATGAACGGCGGGATGGCGCGGTCGAAGATCACCGCCAGACCCGGGTCCTCGACCCGCCACCCCATGATCGCCAGCGTGTCCGGCCATAGCTTCTCGCCGGCGTGAACGATCCGGGCGATGCCCTCGCCGTCGCTCGACACCACCGCCGCCGCAGCCCCGTCCCCGAACAAGGCGGTGGCGACGATTCCCGCCGGATCGACGCTGTCGAGCCGGATCGAGATCGAGCAGGTCTCGACGGTGACGAACAGCCAGCGGCTGCCCGGTTCGCCGGCTGCCAGCCGCGTCGCGGTGGCAAGGCCGCTGACGCCGCCCGCGCAGCCCAGGCCGAACAAGGGCACCCGCCGCACATCGGGTCGGAAGCCGAGCCGGGGCGCCACCCGCGCGTCGATGCTGGGGGTGGCGATTCCGGTGGTCGAGACGAACAGGATGCCGTCGATTTCCGCCGGCTCCAGTCCGGCGCGTGCGATTGCGTCCAGCGCGGCCGCCTCGAACAGCGCCTCGCATGCTTCGGTGTACAGCTTGGTGCGCTCGGCCCAGCCGCGCGGCTGGCGATACCATTCGATCGGGGCGACGATCGAGCGGCGGTCGATCAACGCATTGTCGAACACCCCGCCCAGCCGGTCGAACAGGGCCTTGCGCCCGCCGAACATTTCCCGTGCATGGGCTTTGGCGGCCGGCTGCTCGACATGATAGACCGGCAAGGCCGTCGCGAGCGAGAGGAGTTTCACGGATGACAATGCGGACGTTCCTGGGCGCGAAGGCCCTGCATCGGAGCCGCCGGGCCCTTTGGCAAGCGCCGCTGGTCGCCGCCCTCCTCTTTGGCTGCAACCAGGGCCCGGCGGCTGCGCAGGGCGATCCCGCGGCCAGGCGCGTCACTGACGTTCCGTTTCAGGTCGCCGAAGTAGCCGACTTCGGCCAGCCGTGGGCGATCGACTTCCTGCCGGGCAGCGGCGTTCGGCTCACCCCCGTTGCCTTGGTCACCGAAAAGTCGGGCGAATTGTGGCTGGTCGATGTGCGCAACGGCAGCCGCAAGGCGGTCGCCGGAGCGCCGCGCGCCAAGGTCGCCGGGCAGGGCGGCCTCGGCGATGTCGTCGTCCATCCGGATTTCGCAGCCAACCGTCGGGTCTATATCAGCTTCGTCGAGCCGGGCGAGGGCGGCACCAGCGGCGCGGCGCTCGGCTACGGCACACTCAATCTCGCCGCGCAGCCGCGGATCGAAGGCTTCAAGGTGATCTGGCGCCAGAACCCGAAGGTCGAAGGCGACGGCCATTTCTCGCACCGGATGGCGTTCGGCCCCGATGGCTTCCTCTATCTGACCTCGGGCGACCGCCAGAAGTTCGACCCGGCGCAGGACCTTGGCGGCAACCTCGGCAAAGTGTTGCGCCTGACCGCCGAGGGCCAGCCGGCGCCCGGCAATCCATGGGCCCGCCGCGGCGGCGTCACGCGCGAATTCTGGAGCATCGGCCACCGCAACGCGCTCGGCCTCGACTTCGCGCCCGACGGCCGCCTGTGGGCGGTGGAGATGGGTCCCAGGCATGGCGACGAGCTCAATCTCATCGTCGCCGGCCGCAATTACGGCTGGCCGCGCGCGTCGATGGGCTCGCATTACGACGGCAAGGACATCCCCGACCACAAGCCGGGCGACGGCTTCGAGCCCCCCAAGTCCTATTGGGATCCGGCCATCTCGCCCGGCGGAATGATCATCTACGACGGCACGCTGTTCAAGGGCTGGAAGGGCGACGCCATCGTCGGCGGCCTGTCCGGCCAGTCGCTCAGCCATGTCGACATCGCCGGCGACCGCGTCGTCGCGAGACATGACTTTCCAATGAAGGCACGAATCCGCGCGGTCGAGGAAGGACCGGACGGCGCCATTTACGTGCTCGAGGACGGCGGGCGCGGAAGCGCCGGCCGTCTGCTCAGGCTGACCCCGGCGAAGTGATCGCCCCCTAGTCCTGCGGCTGGGGAATGCGGCGGAGGTAGGGCTTCACCGTCTCCCAGCCGCCCGGATATTTGGCCTTGGCGTCCTCGTCGCTGACCGACGGCGGGATGATGACGCTGTCGCCCGGGCGCCAGTTGACCGGGGTAGCGACGCCCTCCTTCTCGGTCAGCTGAACCGAATCGAGCAGCCGCAGCACTTCGTCGAAGTTGCGGCCGCTCGACATCGGGTAGAGCAGCATCGCGCGGATCTTCTTGTCCGGGCCGATGATGTAGACCGTGCGAACTGTCGCGTTGTTGGCGGCGGTGCGGCCCGCGGCGGTGACGCCGGAGTCGGCCTCCAGCATGTTGTAGAGCTTGGCGACGTTGAGGTCGCTGTCGCTGATCACCGGATAGTCGACCTTGTTGCCGGACACCTCCTCGATGTCGGGCAGCCAGTTCTTGTTGTCCTCGGTGGCGTCGACGCTAAGCCCGATGATCTTGGTGTCGCGCTTGGCGAATTCGTCGCCCAGTCCGGCCATGTAGCCAAGCTCGGTGGTGCACACCGGGGTGAACGCCTTGGGGTGGGAGAACAGGATCGCCCAGTGATGGCCGATCCATTCGTGGAAGCGGATCGGCCCCATGGTGGTGTCGGCCTCGAAATCGGGGGCAATGCTGCCGATGCTGAGGGTCATGTCTTCGTCTCCTTAGGCTTCGACCGGAAGATAGTCGGGTTCAACGGTGCTTCTCCGCTCCAGCCAGCGCGGCACGCTAAGGCCCTTGGAGCGCAAGAAGTCGGGATTGAACAGGCGCGACTGGTAACGCGCGGCCGGGTCGCACAATATGGTGACGATGGTCTTGCCCGGTCCCAGCTCGCGGGCGAGGCGGATGGCGCCGGCGACATTGACGCCCGATGACGCGCCGAGCGCAAGCCCTTCCTCCTCGAGCAGGCGAAAGGTCTGCGCCACGCTCTCCTCGTCCGGGATGAAAAAGGCGTGGTCGGGCGTGAAGCCGTCGAGGTTGGCGGTGATCCGGCCTTGCCCGATGCCTTCGGTGATCGACGATCCCTCGGCCTTCAGCTCGCCGTGCGCGTAGAAATTGTAGAGCGCCGCGCCCGGCACGTCGGCAATCGCGATCTTGATATCCGGCTTGCGCGCCCGCAGCGCCTCGGCGACCCCGGCCAGCGTCCCGCCGGTGCCGACCGCGGCGACGAAGCCGTCGACCGTCCCATCGGTCTGCTCGAAGATCTCCGGGCCGGTGGTGCGGACATGGGCCTGGCGGTTGGCGACATTGTCGAACTGGTTGGCCCAGATCGCGCCCTTTGGATTGTCCTGCGC
>DASTDT010000104.1:0-3231 GCA_035710225.1 Sphingomicrobium sp. | reverse complement strand
ATGGGCGGATCGACCTGACCGAGGCGGAAGGTCTTGCCGACCTCATCGAGGCCGAGACCGAAGCCCAGCGCAAAGCCGCGCTGCGGGTCGCGGAGGGCGGCATCAGGCGCCAGGCGGAAGACTGGCGGCAGCGGCTGATCGACTTGTCGGCCCAGGCCGAGGCCGCGATCGACTATGTCGGCGACGAGGACGAGACCGCCATCGACGAAGGCGCGCTGCGGGCAGGCGCGGGGGCGCTTGCCGCGGAGATCCAAGCGTGGCTCGAGCGGCCCCGCGCGGAAGTGCTGAAGGACGGTGTGCGGGTTGTCGCCGCCGGCCCACCGAACGCCGGAAAATCCAGTCTTGTCAATGCTTTGGGCGGAATCGACCGAGCCATCGTGACGGACGTGCCGGGGACGACGCGCGACGTCATCGAGGTGCCGCTGGCGTTCGAGGGCGTACCGTTCGTGCTGGTCGACACGGCCGGGCTCCACGATAGCGACGATCGGGTCGAGCGCATCGGCATTGCCCGCGCCGAGACCGAGCTGGTCCGCGCCGACATACTGCTGTGGCTGGGCGACCCGGGCGCGGTCCCCGCTCACTCCGGGCTGGTGCGCGTATTCCCGCGCACCGACGAATCCGGACGCGGCCCTGTTCCTCCAGGCTCGGTCGCCGTATCTTCGGTGACCGGCGAAGGCCTCGCGAACCTGTGGCACGCAATCCGCTCACGAGCGCACGATATTCTGCCCGCGGAAGGCGAGATTGCGATCAATCGCCGTCAGTTCGATTGTCTCGAGGCGGCGGCCGCAGCGTTGGAGCCGGTGGCGGCGGAAACCGACATCGCGATCATCGCGCACCATCTCACGCTGGCGCGGAACGCGCTCGACCGCTTGACCGGCGCGGCTGGTGTCGAGGACATGCTCGATGCTTTGTTCGCGCGTTTTTGTCTCGGCAAGTGATCCGCCCATGTTTCACGTGGAACAGCGCATTTGGCGCCAGCGATCTAATTGCCTAAGAGGCGATGATGTTTGACGTTCTTGTCATCGGCGGTGGCCATGCCGGCTGCGAGGCGGCCACGGCCGCGGCGCGGCGTGGGGCGCGAGTGGGCCTGATTACCTTCCGCTCAGCCGATCTCGGGCAGATGAGCTGCAACCCGTCGATCGGCGGTGTTGGCAAGGGCCACCTCGTCCGCGAACTCGACGTATTCGACGGCCTGATGGGGCGGGCGGCGGATGAAAGCGCGATTCACCGCCGGATGCTCAACCGCAGCAAGGGCAGTGCCGTGCATGGTCCGCGAGTCCAGGCCGACCGCACGCTGTTCCAGGCAGCAATCGGGCGTATGGTCGTCGAGTCCGGAGTGACTGTCATTGCCGGCGAGGCCACGGCGCTGATCGAATCCGGCGCACGCCTGTCCGGAGCAGTCATCGACGGGCAACAGGTGAGCGCCCGGGCGGTGGTGATCGCCACCGGCACCTTCCTCGATGCGCGGCTGTTCTGCGGGTTGGAGGTCATTGCCGGCGGGCGCACCGGCGAGCGGGCCGCATTGCCGCTCGCCCGCCAGATGCGCGAGCTGGGCCTGGCCAAGGGCCGGCTCAAGACCGGCACTCCGCCGCGGCTCGATGGACGCACGATCGATTGGTCGAAAACGGCACCCCAGCCGAGCGATCGCGAGCCATGGGCGATGTCGGCGCTACCGCCGTCGCGGGCGCTGCCGCAACTGGCCTGCGCCATTACGCGCACCACCGATCGCACCCATGACGTCATTCGTGCCAATTTCGCCCGTTCTCCGCTGTTTTCCGGGATAATCGAGGGGCGCGGGCCGCGCTACTGCCCGTCGATCGAGGACAAGGTGCGGCGGTTCGGCGATCGCGACGGCCACCAAATCTTCCTCGAGCCGGAAGGGCTCGACACCCATCTGGTCTATCCCAATGGAATCAGCACCTCGCTGCCCGCCGATGTGCAAGAGGCGTTCGCACGAACCATTCCCGGGCTCGAGCAGGCCGTCCTCGCCAAGCCGGGCTATGCGGTCGAATATGAATATGCCGAGGCGCGCCGTCTCGATTCCACCCTCGCGCACCGCGACCTCGCCGGACTCTATTTGTGCGGCCAGATCAACGGCACCACGGGGTATGAGGAGGCGGCGGCGCAGGGGCTGGTAGCCGGTCTCAACGCCGCCGCCTACGCGCTCGACCAGGAATCGTGCCGGTTCGACCGCCGCACCTCCTACATCGGCGTGATGATCGACGATCTGACGCTGCAAGGGGTCAGCGAGCCTTATCGCATGATGACGGCGCGTGCCGAGTACAGGCTCGCCCTGCGCGCCGACAATGCCGTGACCAGGCTTGGCGGCGAGGCGCTGCGGCTCGGCTGCGTGTCGGAGCAGCGCCGAGCCGCCATCGGGGCGCATTTCACCGCTCGCCAGTCGGCCGCTTTTGCGGAGACCCCCGAGGGACAGGCGGACGCGCTTTATGCCCCCTATCTCGAGCGCCAGACGCGGGGTTGGGCCGCGGTGGAGCGCGACCGGGCGGTTCGGATCCCGCCCGGCTTCGATTATGCCCGCGTCCCCGGACTGTCGGCCGAATCGATCGAGCGGCTGGCTGGCGCCGCCCCCGAATCGCTCGACCAGGCCGCGCGGATCGCCGGGATCACGCCCGCCGCGCTGGCCGCTTTGCACGTTCAAGTCACTCGAATCGCGGCATGATTTCGGGAATCGAAGCGGTCACCGGCCGTCCCGTTTCACGTGAAACAGCAGAGCGCCTTGAGCATTATGTCGCGCTGTTGAGGGACGCCGCGCAGTCCCAGAACCTGGTCTCCAGATCTACGTTGGAAACGCTGTGGGACCGTCATATCGCCGACAGCGCGCAATTGGTCCCATTGGGGCCGGCGGGTGGGTTTTGGGCGGATCTCGGCTCCGGGGCGGGATTGCCCGGATTGGTGGTGGCGATCCTAACCGGCGACCCCATGACCCTGATCGAGCCGCGCAGATTGCGTGCAGAGTTTCTCCGCAACGCCGTAGCCGAGCTCGGCCTCAACGTGAGCGTGCTGGCGGCCAAGGCGCAGTCGGCGACCGGCCGTTTCGACGTCATTACCGCGCGCGCGGTGGCCCCGGCGGGGGAATTGCTGGGGATGAGCGCCCATTTGGCCCACAAGGGGACCAGATTCCTGTTGATGAAAGGGCGCAGCGCCAAGAAGGAACTGGAGGATGTCCGCGCCACGTGGCAGGGTGACTTCCGGCTGGTCGCCAGCCGAACC
>DASTDT010000103.1:0-8415 GCA_035710225.1 Sphingomicrobium sp. | reverse complement strand
TCCCAACGAGCCGCAGTCGGTGCGGGTCGCGGCGCGCCCGCCGAAGGGCCTGCCCGACGGCGAGTACCGGATCCACATGCTGTTCCGGGCGATCCCGCCCGCCACCCCCGTGACCAAGCCGGCGGGCGAGCCGCCCAAGGGACTGAGCTTCAAGCTCACCCCCGTCTACGGCGTGACGATCCCGGTGATCGTGCGGCTCGGCAACCTCGAGGCCAAGGCTGGGATCGCCAACGTCCGGCTCGATCAGCGCGGCGGCAAGCCGGCCGTCGCGCTCGACCTCACGCGCTCGGGGGAACGCTCGACCTTCGGCGAGGTGCGGGTGCTGAAACCCGGCTTCAAGGATCCGATCGGCTCGCAGCGCGCCGTCGCCGTCTACACCGAGATAGGCCAGCGCCAGGTCGTTGTTCCGATCGACGACAGCTTCAAGGGCACGCTCGCCGGGCCAGTCACCGTCCAATATGTCGAAACCTACGAGGACGGGTCCAAGACGATCGCCGAAACGCAGGCGGTGCTGCGCTAGGGCGTTTCCCCGGGGCGCGGTGAATCAGCATGGTCGGCGCCGGCAAATGGCTGGGCAGGGCGGGCGGACTCGCGGCCGCCGCGCTGCTGAGCGCCGTCGGCGCGGGCGCCGCGACACCCCTCGCCGACGGCTGGGCCGCCGACCCCGACGAGCAATTCCTTCTCGACGTCAAAATCCGCCAGTACCGGCTCGGCGACGGCGTGCGCGCCTACAACACGCCGGAGGGCACCTGCGTCATCTTCGGGGATTTCCTGGCAACGCTCGACGTGCCGATGAAGATCGACCTCGGCGCGAGGAAAGCGAGCGGTTGGGCGTTCAGCGAAGACCGCAAGATTGCGATCGACGTCGGCGCCGGAGTGGTGCGCTACGCCGACAAGAGCGAGGCCCTGGAACGACATCTGGTCCGCGAAACGCCCGAGGGCTGGTGCGTCGACAGCGCCGCTTTGTCGCGTTGGTTCGGACTCGGCATCAAACCCCTGACGTCGGGATCAGTGCTGGTACTCGAATCCGAGGCCAAGCTCCCGGTTGAGCTCGCAATCGAGCGCGAGAAGCGCGCGTCCAACCTCGCCAAGCGCGCGAAGTTCGACGTTTCGAGCCTGCCGCAGGTTCGCCTCCCCTATCGGATGTGGCGGGCGCCGGCGCTCGACTTCGTCGTCAGTGCCGGAATGACCTATCGCGCCGATACCGGCGTGCAGGTCGATCGTCGCTCGTCCGTCTATGCCGCGGGCGAGATCGCGCACTTGTCATACGACAGCTATTTGGCGACTGATCAGAGAGGCGTCCCCGCCGCGCTCCGACTGCGCGCTTTCCGCTCCGACCCGGAGGGCGAGCTGCTCGGACCGCTGCAAGCGACCCACTTCGGCTTCGGCGACGTCGCCGGACTCGCCACGAGGCTCAGCGGAAGCGCGACGAGCGGCCGCGGCGCGGTCGTCACCAACCGGCCAGTCGTCAATCCGGCGAGCTTCGACCGCACCCGGTTCGAGGGCGAACTGCCCTCTGGCTGGGACGCCGAGCTCTATCGCAACGGTCAGCTGCTCGCCTTCGCCAGGTCGGACGAGCGGCAGCGCTACGTCTTCGACGACGTCCAGCTGCTTTACGGCGAAAACCAGTTCAGCATCGTCCTCTACGGCCCGCAGGGGCAGGTTCGGACCCGCGAGGAAATGATCAACGTCGGCCAGGACAATGTCCCGCCCGGCAAGACCTGGTACTGGGCGGGGGTCAACCAGCCGGGGCGCGACCTGGTCGCGCTCCGCAAGGAAGAGGAGCAAGGGCCACTCGAGCCCAGGGTGCAGGCGGCGGTCGCGGTCGAGCACGGGATCGACGAGCGCACCTCGGTCGGCGTGCTTGCGCGCACCATGCTGCTGGAGGATGAGAGGGTAACCTTTGTCGAAGGCTCGCTGCGGCGGTCGATCGGCCCGGCGCTGGTCGAGGTCGGGGCCGGCAGGGACAGCACCGGCGGCACCGCGGCGCGCGCTCAGTTGCTCGCCAAGTTCGGCTCGCTCAATGTCAGCGCGGAAGCGGTCGCGGCCAAGGATTTCCGGCTGCGCGGCGGCCGCGAGATGAGCGTCCGCGAGGGACGCGTCACGCTCGACGCCCCGGTCCGACTCGGCCGGGCGACGATCCCGGCGCACGCCGACGTGCGCTACACCGACCGCGCCGACGGCAGCAGCCAGCTCGAGGCGGCGGCGCGGCTGTCGACGACCATCGAGCGCTTCAATCTCGCCGCGAACGTCAAATATATGCGCCAGTATCTCGCAAAGGGCCCGGCTCCGCCGGCCAGTGTCGTCGCCGACCTGATCGGCACCGGCCGCGTCGGGCCGGTCCGGATCCGCGGCTCGACCAGCTTTGAAATCGGCCCGCAAAGCCGGTTCCGCTCGGCCGAGTTGTCCGGATACTGGTCCGCGTCTGACCACAGCGACCTGGAGGGCGCGCTCGCCTATGACGGGCCGGAAAAGCGCGCCCGGGCGCGGCTCAGCTACATCCGGCGCTTCGATTCGGTGGCGCTGGCAATCACCGGCGAGGCGGCAACAGACGGCTCGGCCGCTATCGGCCTCAACCTCAACTTCTCGCTCGACCCGGGCCGCGGGTTCACGCTGTCGCGCGAGCGAATCGCGGGTGCCGGCTCGGTTCAGGCGAAAGTCTATCGCGACCTTAACGACAACGGCGTCGCCGATCCGGGCGAGCCGCTGGAGAAGGGCGCGCTGGTCGTTGCCGGCCATGCGATCGCCAGAAAACCGACCGATTCCAGGGGCTCGGTGATGATCGCGGGGCTCGCCACCTACACGCCGATCACGGTCGGGATCGACCAGACCAGCCTCGCCGACCCGATGCTGACGCCGAAGAAGGCGGTCCAGGTGGTCGTCCCGCGCCCAGGAGTGCCGGCGGAAGTCGAGATCGGGTTGGTGGGCGCCGGCGACGTCGAAGGCGCGATCGTCAAGAGCGGCGGACTCGGCTTCGAGGGGCTCGATCTCGAGCTCGTCGATCGCTCCGGCGCGGTCGTCGCAACCGCGCGCTCCGACTATGACGGCTATTTCCTGTTCGAGCGCGTGCCCTACGGCACTTATTCGGTCCGGATCGCGAGCGAATCGGCCAAGGCCGCGCAGGTCGCGCCCGAGCTCAACGTCAGCGTGACCGTCGTCGAAGGCGAGGCCGTCGTCCGGCTAGGCACGATCCACGCGACTCCACCGCCTCGGATCGCCGCCTCGCAATAGTCGTCCGAGACGACTTTTCCAGCGGAGTAATGCTGCTGCGACGCAGTCGCAGGAAGCTCCTGCCATGCGTGTGATGCAGCTGGGGGTGGGACTGTCTTGACGAGCCGGCTCGCTTGGGCGTGCAATCAGGCTGTCCTCCGGACAGCCCTGGATCGCAATGATGGTGCGGTCGAGAAGACTCGAACTTCCACGGCCTTTCGGCCACAGCGACCTCAACGCTGCGCGTCTACCAGTTCCGCCACGACCGCACGTCCATGAAAGAAGCGGCAGGGCGCCGCCACGACTGGCAAGGCGGCGCCTCTACCAAAGGGCAGGAGCCCGCGCAACGCCGCTGTTCTGCTCCATATCGGAACAGTTCTTAACAGCCTGTTTACCAATTGGTCGCCAGTTCGTTAGGCTCGGGCGATGATGATCCTCGCCCTGTTCGCCGCGGCCGCCGCAAGCGCCCCCGCGACCCAGCAGCCGCCGTCGTCGGCGCGCCGGCCGGTCGTCCAGGCGACGGCGAGCGTCCGGATCCTCTCCGGAGTCCGGGTCGAGGCGACGAGCACGCCGCAGGATGCGCTTGTCCGGCTGGTCCCGCTGGAATCGGCCGACGGCTCCCGCCAGCAAGCCAAGCTCGTCGAATTTCCCTGAAAGCTCAGCTCTTTAAAGTGAGCGTGACGGTCGAATCGAGCCCGCTCGGAGGGACGTTCATCTCGGCGCTGTTGAAACTCGCGCTGCCGCCAGGCGGAAGGCTTCGCGCCGGCGGCGCGATCGTCCAGCGGTAGACCAGCCTGCCCGAGCTGTCGCGCAGCTGCGCCTCAATCGGCGGCACGCTCTGCGTCTTCGAGCTCGGGTTGATCACCCGACCGCTGACCACCACCAGTTCGTTGCCGCTGGCAAGCTTCTGTCGCTCGGGCGCTCCCGGCGCGATCTGAAGCGGGCTCGGAGCGGCGGCGAGACCGACCTGACGCCGGACCGAATCCGGGGCCAGGAACCAGAAGGCCAGGAAAACTGCTGCGACAAGGACGATCGCGACCAGGATCGCCATCCACACGCTTCGCCGCCGATCGCGGCCGGTTTCGCTCTCGACGGCCTCGATCTCCTCCGCGTCGGGGATCTCCTTTGTCGGGTCCCACGGCTCCTCGCCGGCGAGGCTGTCGCCTTCGTCGAACACGTCTTCCGGCGGGGGGACGGGGACAGCCGACGGCGGCTCGACCAGCGGCGCGCCCGGGGCGATCGGCTCGACTTCCTCGAACGCCTGCACGCGGCCGCCGACGATGTCGAACTGGGTCGCGGACTGATCGTCGCGCTCGTCCGGCTGAGGCTCGGCTCCGGTGTCATCACCGGCAACCCCGGCATGCGGCTCGTCTGTTGGCGGCGCCAGATCGGGCGATTGCGGCGCGGGCTCGCCTGTCTCCTGCCCGCCGGGCCCCGGCTCGGGATCCTGGTGCCAGCTATGGCCGCACGAGGCGCAGCGGACCTTGCGGCCGCCTTCAGGGATTGCCCCGTCCTTTACCGCATATTGAGTCCCGCACGACGGGCATGTCAGGATCATGTGTCGAGCGCCTCCCGCTGATCGCCCTCGTAAACAGGAATGCTCGGCCGTTGGCAAGGCGGCGGCCACATGCGACAAGCCATGCCGACGCGGGAGGGCTGGTCTGGCGGCGATCGTTCAATTCGAAAGCGTAGGGTTGCGCTACGGGACCGGCGCCGAGGTCTTGCGCGACCTCGATTTCACGCTCGGCGAGGGCGGCTTTTATTTCCTCGCCGGCGCTTCGGGCGCGGGCAAGACCTCGCTGTTGAAGCTCCTTTACCTCGCGCAACGCCCGACCCGCGGCCGGATTCGGCTGTTCGGCGAAGATTTGAGCGATGCCCCGCGCGAGCGGCTGCCGACGTTCCGGCGCCGCATCGGGGTCGTCTTCCAGGATTTCCGGCTGATCCGCCACCTGTCGGCGTTCGACAACGTCGCGCTTCCACTGCGGATCGCGGGCCGTCCCGAGAGCGAAGTCACGGCCGCCGTCCGCGAAATGCTCGACTGGGTCGGGCTCGGCGACCGCGCCGGGGCGAGGCCGCCGACCCTGTCGGGCGGCGAGCAGCAGCGGGTGGCGATCGCGCGCGCCGTCATCACCCAGCCCGACCTGCTGGTCGCCGACGAACCGACCGGTAACGTCGATTCGGAGATGGCAAAGCGGCTGCTGCACCTGTTCAGCGCCCTGAACGGCTTCGGCACGACGGTGGTCGTGGCGACCCACGATTTCGGGCTGGTCGCATCGACCCCGGGCGCGGAACTGATGCGGCTCGACCGCGGCGGCCTCGTCGACCCGACGGGCTCGCTCAAGAACCCGCCGGCGGCTAGCGGCAGGAGCGGCCGGCGATGATCTTCGACCGGCTCCGCTCTGCCCCGGACTCACGGCTTCTCCCGGTCGAGCGGCTGCACGTGCCGACGGTGGCGGTCATGGCGATCATGACCTTTGCGATGATGATCGTCGCCGCGGCCGGGCTCGCGCTCGCCAACGCCGCCGGAATTGTCACCAGCGGGATCGAGAACCGCTACGTGGTCGAGCTTCCGGCTGCCGCCAAGGGCGAGCTAGCCAAGGCAGTCGGCGCCGCTCGGTCCACGCCGGGAGTCCGCAACGCGACGCCGGTTCCCGAGGCCGAGATGCGGCAGACGCTCGAACGCTGGCTCGGCGAGGCGGCGTCGAGCAACGACCTTCCCGTGCCTGCGCTGGTGACGGTGGAGCTTGTGCCAGGAGCCGACCCGCTGGTGCTCGCCGAGCGGCTTCGCGCCCAGGTGCCAAGCGCGCGGCTGATCTCGGAAAGGGGCGAGCTCGAGCCGTTGCTGCGCTCGATCCGTGCGCTCCAGTGGCTGGCGATCGCGCTTGTCCTCCTGATAGCGGCGGCGAGCTCGGCGGCAATCGTGCTCGCGGCGCGCGGCGCGCTCGACACGCACCGGTCGACGATCGAGATCATGCACGGGATCGGTGCCACTGATGCGCAGATAACCCGCCTGTTCGAGCGCAAGATCGCGCTCGACGCGGCCGCCGGAGCGGCGCTCGGGGCACTGGCCGCCGCAGCGGCGTTGTTCGTCATCGCCGGCGCTGGCGCGGCGCTGGCCGTGGAGTTGACGGCATCCGCGCCATTGTCCGGAATCGACCTCGTCCTCCTCGTCCTGGTGCCTGTCGTGGCGGTGGCCCTGGCGCTTGCTGTTGCCCGCTGGACCCTACTCAGGGCATTGCGCGCCACTCTATGATCGCACGCCTGTTCTCGTTCCTGCTGCTGCTGTACGCGCTCGGCTTCATCGTCTTCGCGGTGACGCTCGACAAGCCGGCGGGGCGCCAGCGCACCGATGCCGCGGTCGTGATCACCGGCGGCAGCGGCCGGATCGAGCAGGGGATTGAGGTGCTTTCCAAAGGCGATGCGAAGCGACTGCTTATCGCCGGCGCTGACCCCTCGGTGACCAAGCGCGACCTTGTCCGCCGCCTCGGTGGCAATGCCAGGCTGTTCAATTGCTGCGTCGACCTCGGCAGCGAATCGGTCGACACGCGCTCCAACGCGGAAGAGGCGAAGCGCTGGCTCGACGCGCGCGGCTATACCTCGCTTCGGCTGATCACCAGCGACTGGCACATGCGGCGCGCCCGCTATGAATTTACGCGCGTGCTCGGCGACAAATATGCGCTCGTTCCCGATGCGGTGAAATCACAGCCGGGGCTCGCCACGCTGTTCGGCGAGTATAACAAGCTGCTTCTGCGCCGGATCGCCGTGCTGTTCGAACTGTGACGTCCGTGCAGCTGGCCCGCTCCCTCTTTTACGCGCTCGTCTTCTATCCGGCGACGGCGCTGTTCGTCTTCGCAGGCCTCACCCTCTCGCTGTTCGGTCGCGCCGCGACGCGCGCGCTGGTGCGAAGCTGGGCAACCTTCCACCACAAGCTCGCGCGCGCCGTGCTCGGAGTCCGGACGCGGGTCGAAGGCACGATTCCACCTGGCGCGGCGCTGATCGCGGTCAAGCACCAGTCGATGTTCGAGACGCTCGAGATGGTGCGCATCGCCGACACGCCCGTGATCGTGCTCAAGCGCGAGCTTTCGCAAATCCCGTTCTTTGGCTGGCTGACAAGGCGTTATGGCGTCATTCCCGTCGACCGCAGCGCTGGCCCGAAGGCACTCCGCGAAATGATGGCGGCGGGACGCGACGCGGTCGCGCAAGACCGCGCCGTGATCATCTATCCAGAAGGCACGCGGGTCGCGCCCGGGGAGCAGCCTCCGCTGCGGCCCGGATTCGCCGGCCTGTACCGCGCGCTCGGCCTGCCGGTCGTCCCGGTCGCCGTGGACAGCGGGCGGCTGTGGCCGAAGGGATTGGTCAAGAAGCCGGGGACGGTACGCTTCCGGATCGGGGCGACGATCCCCGCCGGCCTGAAGCGCGAGGAAATCGAAGCGCGGGTCCACGCCGCGATCAACGCGTTCGAACTACCCGCGTAGCCGCGCGCCCAGTTTCTCTGCGGCGGCGACGATCCTCTTCGAGATCGCAGCCAGCTCTTCCTCGGTGAAGCTCTTCTCGGCCGGCTGAAGGGTGACTTCAAAGGCCAGGCTCAGGCCCTCCGGGCTTTCGAACCGGTCGAAAAGTCGGACGCCGCTGATTGCCGCCTTGTCGGCGCCGCGGATCGCCCGGCCGAGGGTGTCGGCGGCAAGATCGGGCGGAACCAGGAAGGCGAAGTCCCGGCTGACGCTCTGCAGCGCGGGCGGAGCATATTGCGGCCGCGCTCGGCCGCTCGCGCGCGGCGGCGGGATCGAGTCGAGATAGATCTCCGCCGCGACCGTTCCGGCGGGGGCGTCGAACCGCCTGGCGAGCGCCGGATGAAGCTCGCCGAACGCGGCGACGATCGTCTTGGGCCCGAGCCCCAGCCTGGCCGAGCGGCCCGGATGCCACGTCGGCCCGGCGTCCTCGAACACCTGCAGATTGGCGACCGGCGCGCCCGCCGCTTCGAGCAAGGCGAGCGCTTCCGCCTTGGCGTCAAAGGCGTCGAACGGCTGCGCCTTGCCCGCCCGCCAGTCGCGCGGTGTTCTCTCGCCGGCAAGCACCAGCCCGACGGTCGGGCGCTCGGCGTCGGCCAGATAGCGGCGGCCCACTTCGAACAGCCGGATGGAGGCGGCGCCACGGTCGAAATTGCGCCGCGCCGCGCCGATCAGCCCGGGAAGCAGCGACGGGCGC
>DASTDT010000102.1:0-4253 GCA_035710225.1 Sphingomicrobium sp. | reverse complement strand
CACCGGCAGGGTTCGCTGGCGGGACAGCATCGCCAACATGACCGCCGAAGGCGTTACCGAGTTCGTCGAGCTTGGCGGCAAGGTGCTCGCGCCGATGGTCAAGCGTATTGCGCCCGATGCCAAGGTCACCAGCGTGGTCACCATCGAAGACATTGAAGCAATCGCCAAGGAGCTTGCCTGATGTTCGACCTTTCAGGGAAAACCGCGCTGGTCACGGGCGCAAGCGGCGGGCTCGGCTCGGCCATCGTCAAGGCGCTGATAGCTCAGGGCGCGACGGTCGCAGTCTCGGGCTCCAACGCGGCCAAGCTCGAGGATTTCGCCGCCGGGCTGGGCGACAAGGCCATTCCGCTGGCCTGCAATCTGGCGGACCCGGAAGCGGTCGACCAATTGGTGCCGCGCGCGATGGACGCGCTCGGCGGCAGGCTCGACATTCTCGTCAACAACGCCGGGATCACCCGCGACAACCTTGCGATGCGGATGAAGGACGAGGAGTTCCGTGAGGTCATTGCGGTCAATCTCGAAGCCGCCTTCCGGCTGATGCGCGCGGCCTGCAAGCCGATGATGAAGGCGCGGGGCGGTCGGATCGTCAACATCACCTCGGTGGTCGGAGTGACAGGCAATCCCGGCCAGGCCAATTACGTTGCGTCCAAGGCCGGTCTGATCGGCATGTCGAAAGCGCTCGCGCAGGAAGTCGCAACCCGCGGAATTACCGTGAATTGCGTTGCCCCGGGCATGATGAGCTCCGCCATGACCGACGCGCTCAACGAAGCGCAGCGCGAGTCCATTCTCGGCCGGATCCCGATGGGGGTGATGGGCAGCGGCGCGGATATCGGCGCGGCGGTGGTCTATCTGGCCTCGGACGAGGCCGGCTACGTCACCGGGCAGACGCTTCACGTGAACGGCGGAATGGCCATGCCGTGAAGCCGGCTGCGGCGGGCATCCAGCAGATCGCGCGCTTCGACCAGGCCAGGGCCAGTACGGCGATTGCCGCGCCGGCGATGATATCGACCAGGTAATGACCCCCGTCGACCGGCGTGGCGACGATGGTCGAGGCGGCGAGCAGCATGCCCGGCCAGCGCACCCAGGCGATGCGGCTCGCCCAGAAACCCCACAAGGTCACCACCGACAGCCCGGCGTGATAGCTCGGGAAGGTGATGATCCCTTCCATCTTGCCGAATTCCAGCGCGCCGCTGGTGCCGTCGCGGAGCGCGTTGAAATCGCGCATGTGGACGTCGCCGGCGAAGGGATCGACATGGAGGAAGTCGCGCGCCGACAGGCCGAGATGGATGTAGTTGCTGACCGCCGGGAACAGCGACGAAAGGATAACGGTGACGGTCCCCGCGACGATCGCCGCGAGCATCACGATACGCAGTTCGGCAAGCCGGTTGGTGAAACCCAGGACCAGCACGAGCACGATGACCTGCGGAATCAACGATGCATAGGCCAGCTTCAGCCAGGCGACGGCGATCGCACTCTGATCGAAGAAGCGGACATACGCGAGCCAGTCGAAACCGATCGCACGATCCCATTGGGCGAGCCGCGAATCCCACAAATCGCCGCCGTTTCGGGCAAGCAGATAGGATAGGACGATCCCGAGTGCGGTGAACAGGATGACTTGGGCAAGCGCCACGCACATTACCGCGAAATTCTCGCGCGGTCGGACGCGGCGGTAGAATGTCGCTGCAAGGCCAAGCGAGCCGCAGGCGAACACCAGGGTCGCCATGCTGCGCAGTTCGATCGCAAGCGGCTCGACCCACTGACATGCGGCAATCGCCAGAGCGAGGAACAGCAACGCCGCCGTAGCTGCATGGTCGCCGCTCGCCGGCCGATCGTTGGATAAGGCTTGATTGGTCACGACAGGCTCGGGGATTAGCCGCTTACGGTTAACATTGTGCCAATCCGCTCGGCCTGGAAAACGCGCCCGTCCAAACCCTTGTCGCTGCCAAGCTGCCACCTATATCGCCCTCGACGAAGACATTTCGGAGGCGTCGCGAACGCCGTCCGGGGGCAAGAGAAGAAGAGGGAAGTAACATGGCCAAAGTGATCGGCATCGATCTTGGAACGACCAACAGCTGCGTCGCAGTCATGGAAGGCGGCAAACCCAAGGTCATCGAGAATAGCGAGGGCGCGCGTACGACGCCGTCGGTCGTCGCGTTCACCAAGGACGGCGAGCGGCTGATCGGCCAGCCGGCCAAGCGCCAGGCGGTCACCAACCCCGACAACACCATCTTCGCGGTCAAGCGGCTTATCGGTCGCCGCTTCGACGACCCGATCACCAAGAAGGACACCGAGCTGGTGCCCTACAAGATCGTCAAAGGCCCCAACGGCGACGCCTGGGTCCAGGCCGGCGGCAAGGATTATTCGCCCTCGCAGGTCTCGGCCTTCACGCTTCAGAAGATGAAGGAAACCGCCGAGGCCTATCTCGGCGAGAACGTCACCCAGGCGGTGATCACCGTCCCCGCTTACTTCAACGATGCCCAGCGCCAGGCGACCAAGGACGCCGGCCAGATCGCCGGCCTCGAAGTGCTTCGGATCATCAACGAGCCGACCGCCGCGGCGCTCGCCTACGGGCTCGAGAAGAACGACGGCAAGACCATCGCCGTCTACGACCTTGGCGGCGGCACCTTCGACGTCTCGATCCTCGAGATCGGCGACGGCGTGTTCGAGGTGAAGTCGACCAATGGCGACACCTTCCTCGGCGGTGAGGATTTCGACGCCAAGATCGTCGAATATCTCGCCGACAAGTTCAAGGCGAAGGAGAACATCGACCTTCGCACCGACCGTCTCGCGCTCCAGCGCCTCAAGGAGGCGGCCGAAAAGGCCAAGATCGAGCTTTCGTCGGCCGCGACGACAGAGATCAACCAGCCGTTCATCACCGCCCGGATGGAGGGGGGCGCGACGACCCCGCTTCACCTCGTCGAGACGATCACACGCGCCGATCTCGAAAAACTGGTCGACGACCTCATCAAGCGCACGCTCGAGCCGTGCCGCAAGGCGATCAAGGATGCGGGCATCGACGCCAAGGCGATCGACGACGTCGTTCTCGTCGGCGGAATGACTCGGATGCCGCGCGTCCGCGAAGTGGTGAAGGAATTCTTCGGCAAGGAGCCGCATGTCGGGGTCAATCCGGACGAGGTCGTCGCCATGGGCGCGGCGATCCAGGCCGGCGTGCTCCAGGGTGACGTCAAGGACGTACTGCTGCTCGACGTCACGCCGCTGAGCCTCGGAATCGAGACGCTGGGCGGCGTGTTCACCCGGATGATCGACCGCAACACCACCATTCCGACCAAGAAGAGCCAGACCTTCTCGACTGCCGACGACAACCAGAACGCGGTGACCATCCGCGTCTTCCAGGGCGAGCGCGAGATGGCCGCCGACAACAAGATGCTCGGCCAGTTCGATCTCGTCGGCATTCCGCCGGCGCCGCGCGGAGTGCCGCAGGTCGAGGTTACGTTCGACATCGACGCCAACGGCATCGTCAATGTCTCGGCCAAGGACAAGGGCACCGGCAAGGAACAGCAGATCCGGATCCAGGCCTCGGGCGGCCTTGCCGATTCCGACATCGAGAAGATGGTCAAGGAGGCCGAGCAGTTCGCCGAAGAGGACAAGAAGCGGCGCGCTGGCGCGGAGGCCAAGAACCAGGCCGAAAGCCTTGTCCACTCGACCGAGAAACAGCTCGCCGAGCATGGCGACAAGGTCTCGGACGAGGTCAAGTCGGAGATCGAGGCCGCTATCGCCGAGGTCAAGACCGCGCTCGAGGGCGGGGATGCCGAGGTGATCACCACCAAGACCAATGCGCTCGCCCAGTCGGCGATGAAACTCGGTCAGGCGATGTACGAGGCTCAGCAGGCCGAGGCCGCGCCGGCGTCGGGTGACGGGGAGACTTCCGAAACAGCCGAAGCCAAGCCTGCCGACGAGGACGTCGTCGATGCCGAATTTTCCGAGGTCGACGACGAAAACAAGGCGTGACGGCGATGTGCGCAGGCCGCCTAGGGTTCGCTCGTGCAGAAGGTTGATTACTACGATCTGCTCGGGATTGATCGCGGCGCCGACCCCGCCGCGATCAAAGCCGCCTACCGTAAGTTGGCGATGGAGTGCCATCCCGACCGCCATGGCGGCTGCTCGAACCAGGAATCGAAGTTCAAGGCGATCAGCGAAGCCTATGATTGCCTCAAGGATCCGCAGAAACGCGCCGCTTACGACCGCTTCGGCCACGCCGCCTTCCAGAACGGCGGCAACGGCAATGATCCGTT
>DASTDT010000101.1:0-2635 GCA_035710225.1 Sphingomicrobium sp. | reverse complement strand
GTCAAAGTCCATGAATGTCCCTCGTTTCCCCGACCATGTGGTGTGTTAGCTTACTAGCACAAGGCTTCATTGTGTCGGTCGCGTCACGACCGGCGGCGGAGCAGGAGACGGCTCGACAAACGGCTTGGCGCCTTCGCGCATTACGGCCTCGCAGCCGTAGCCCCCGGCAGCACCGGCGGTGCCCCATTCGCGGGTCTTGCGCGCGTCGATGTGGAACCTCAGGCCCTTGTAGAAGCCGAGGCCGATGCCGTTCCACCATCCCTTGTCGAGCTGGATGCGGCACAGGGAGATCATCAGCGCCTCGCGCGGGACGATGCGCATCGGCACCATGTCGATCCCGCCGCCGGTAAGATGGGTGGAAGTGGCGGCGCCGCCGGCACACAGGTTGAGCGCGGGGTTGCGGTAGGCCGACACCACTTCGACCTCGCCGATGGCCGGCTCGACGAAGGCGCCTATGAAGCGCAGCGCATGGACGATGTTCGGCCAATGCGCGGCCGGCGGGATCTCGAACGGCTGGCCCGAACATTTCCACCAATCGCTGGCGGTGCGGAGCAGCTGCCAGGTCGGCGCCACCCCGCCGACCCCGTAAGTGACGAGATAATCGTTGAACGCCTTGACGCGGATCGCGCGCGACGGATCGCTGGCGACCCAGCGTCGATAGCCCGGCTCGTCCTGGCCGGTCATGACATATTCCACTGCGGCCGGTGACGTTGCCGAAGCGAAGGCCGGAGCAGCGACGAGCATCAGCATGAAGGCGAGAAGGCGTCCCATCGACCAATCAAAACGCGCCGGCCATTGAAAAGCAACCGGCGGGCCCGCATGTTCGCCGCCATGCAACGCCCGATCAACGTCGACCTGCCGCACAAGCTCGGCCGCGAGGAAGCCCGCCGCCGGATCGCCGCCAATATCGACAAGCTCGAAAGCCACATTCCCGGCGGCGCCGACGTGTCGAGCCGTTGGGACGGCGATACGCTCAAGCTCGACATCGGAACGATGGGCCAGTCGGTCGAAAGCGAGATCGCGGTCGATGAGGCGGTCGTTCATTGCCGGATCCAGCTTCCCGGCCTGCTGTCGCTGTTCGCCGCGCCGATCGAAGCGATGCTGACCAAGCGCGGCGGCGACTTGCTGCTCGAGGACAAGCGCGACTAGGCTCGACCCCGCAACAGCGGGGGAGTCGGGCCGATGCGCCATTTCGCCATAATCGGTTCGGGACCGGCGGGCTTCTACACCGCCGAAGCCCTGGCCAAGGCCTATGGCGATGCCGCGTGGGTCGACATCATCGACAAACTTCCGGTGCCCTATGGGCTGATCCGCTTCGGCGTCGCGCCCGACCACCAATCGATCAAGGCCGTCTCAAGGCGCTACGACAAGGTCGCGGACACCGAAGGCGTGCGCTTCGTCGGCAATGTAGCGATCGGCGATTCGGTTTCGATCGAGGAATTGCTCGGCCTGTACGACGCGGTGGTGCTGGCGACCGGGGCGCCCAACGACCGCAAGCTCGGCATACCGGGCGAGGAGCTGTCCGGAGTGGTCGGATCGGCGGCGTTCGTCGGCTGGTACAATGGGCATCCGGAGTTCGCCGGGCTTGCGCCCCCACTCGACCGGGCCGACGCCGTCGTCATCGGCAACGGCAATGTCGCGCTCGATGTCGCGCGGATCCTCAGCAAGACCCGGGCCGAGTTCGCCGGCAGCGATATCGTCTTCCATGCGCTGGACGCGCTCGACGGCTCCGCGATCCGCACGATCACCCTGCTCGGCCGCCGCGGCCCGCACCAGATCGCCATGACTCCCAAGGAGCTTGGCGAGCTCGTCCATCTCGAAGCGGCGACGCCCGTTGTCGAACCCGCCGATTTCCCGCCCGTGGAGGAGGACGGCGCGCTCGAGGATCGTGGGCTCGCCAAGTCAGTCGGCTTGCTGCGCGAGTTCGCCGCTCTCGACCCGGCCGGCAAGCCCAAGCGAATCGTTTTCGACTTCTTCGCGAAGCCCGTCGCGATCGAGGGGGACGGCCGCGCCGAGCGAGTCATTGTCGAGCGCACCCGGCTCGACGGCGGCCGGGCCGTCGGGACCGGGGAGACCTACGCCGTGGCGGCCGGGCTGGTCGTTTCGTGCATCGGTTACTCGACGCCGCCGATCACCGGCGTACCCTACGACGAGCAGGGCGGCCGCTTCCTCAACGACCATGGGCAGATCGGCGACGGGCTCTATTGCGTCGGCTGGGCGCGGCGCGGGCCAACCGGAACGATCGGCACCAACCGCCCCGATGGCTATGAAGTGGCGGATCAGGTCGCTGCGGCGATGCCGCCGGGCAGTTCCGGAGACAAGCCCGGGGGTGAGGGCCTAGACCGTTTGCTGTCAGGACGCGAAGTCCAGTCCACCAGTTTCGCCGATTGGCGGCGGATCGAGCAGGCGGAGGCGGCCGCCGCACGTCCGGGCAGCCCCCGCGAAAAGTTCGTGCGCCACTCCGATTGGCTGCGGGTGCTCGGACGATAGAATAATGGTCGGGGAGAGAGGATTCGAACCTCCGGCCCCTGCCTCCCGAAGACAGTGCTCTACCAGGCTGAGCTACTCCCCGACCGGAACCCGCGTGCAAGTGATAGACCTGGCGCGGGAGCCAAGGCGCGGGCTTCCTAGCCGC